>NZ_JAHBDP010000011.1:0-138262 GCF_019956495.1 Pseudomonas sp. BF-B-26
GAGTTAACCTTCACCTGCGCACCACTAATGGTCACGCCCCCCGCATCCACCTTCACAAAGCTCCCACCAGCCTTGGCCGTGAGCTCCATGCCGCCCTCAACCACAACCTTTTCCCCAGCGTTGTAGTGAATCTCCTGGCCGGCCTCGACAAACTGCGCCGTCCCCACCTTCACATGCTGAGTCACGCCAACGGTGAGGTGATCATCCGCCCGGGTTTCAGTCTTGCGGTCGAGGTGGGTGATGCGATGTTCTTCAACCTTGAATTCGCTTAAAACATTGGCCTCGACCGTGTCGTGTCGCTCGTTGCCGACGCGAATCTTCTGGTCATGCTCGATGTTTTCATCCCAATCCCGCTGAGCGTGCAGATAAATCTGTTCCGCGCCTTTCTTGTCTTCAATCCGAAACTCGTTGTAACCGTTGCCGCCGGGTGAGCTCAGGGTTTTGAAGGTGCTGCGGGTCTTGTTCGCCGGCAGGTCGTAGGGGACGACGTTTTCCTTGTGGTACAGGCAGCCGGTGATCAGCGGTTGGTCGGGGTCGCCTTCCATAAACGACACCAGCACTTCCATGCCGATGCGCGGGATGGCGATGCCGCCGTAGGCACTGCCGGCCCAGCCGGTGGCGACGCGCAGCCAGCAGCTGGTCTTGTCGTCGGCCTGGCCTTCGCGATCCCAGTAGAACTGGACTTTGACGCGACCGTATTCGTCGCAGTGGATTTCTTCACCCGCAGGGCCGGTGACGATGGCGGTCTGGCTGCCGAGGACTTTGGGTTTCGGGTGTTCGAGGGCAGGGCGGAAGTGCGCGTCCCACGGGGTGGCGAGGAAGCGGTTGCGGTAGCCCTGGTGGAAATCGTCTTTGTTCTGGGTGACGTCGCTGGTGACGTTTGCGCCGAGCACTTGCGGCTGTTTGCCTTCGTGCACCACTTCCAGCAGCAGCCAGAGGTCGTTCCACTCGGCGCGCGGGTGTTCGCTCAGGGCCATGAAGTGGCCGCTGACCAGGGTTGGCTCGTCGCCTTTGCCTTCGGCCAGTTTGTAGTCGCTGCGATGGCGTTCCAGGGCGCGGGTTGCCAGTTGCTTGCCGCGTTCGCGGTCGGTGAAGCGGCCGGGGTAGTCGTAGTCTTCAAGGTCCGGGGCGAACGTGCTTTTGGCGGAGCCCTCGGGCAGGATGCGCGGTTTCTCGAAGTCGTAATCGCGACGGCTGACGCGGGTGGTGCGGGTTTCCAGGCGCAGGTTGAAGCGCTTGATCACCGGTTTCTCGGCGGCCATGCCGGAGTCTTGCTGATAGGCCACGGGCGCGAGTTTGCGGAACACCGTCTGGTCATCGCCGAACACCAGTTTGTGGCCGCTGGCACTGTGCTGGAAGTGGAAGTGAATGCCTTCTTCTTCGCACAGGCGCTGGATGAAATGCAGGTCGGATTCGTCGTACTGCACGCAGTAATCGCGTTCCGGGTAGATCGCGCCGAGCTGGAAGCTGTAGGCATCGGCCAGGATGCCGCGCGCTTCGAGGACCTGAGCGATGATCTTCGGCACACTTAAATGCTGGAAAATTTGCTGGTCATGGTTGTGGCGCAGGTAGGCGAGTTGTGGCACCAGACTGATGCTGTAGCGGGTCAGGCTTTTGCCGGAATCGCCTTGCTCGATGCGGTACACCAGGCCGTGGATGATGCCTTTGCCGGTGGCGCCGAAGGTCAGGCAGCCGGGCTTGTGCAGCAACTCTTCGAGTTTCAGGTCGGGGCGCGCGCTGACCAGTTCGATGTCGAAACAGAACGGCTGGTTGAGGGTTTCGCGACCGACGAAGCTGAGTACCTGAAGGTCAACGGAAACGCCTTCCAGCGTCAGGGAAATATGGGTTGCGTTCGCGTCCAGCATGCCTTTAATTCCGTCCTTTGAATAAGCTGGGGCGGATGGTGCAGGATTAAAGCGCCTCGTTCAAGGAAACGAATGGTCATTTACCGACTAAAGTCGTCTGTAGCCTGTAACAGCCTTCTGCCATCATCGCCGCTCACTTCTGTGTGTCCACTTCATCCTGGCAAGTTACTTGTCCGGGCTGAAGGCTATTTTCTGGCTTATTGCGCCTTGCGCAAACGCTGCACTGTTGGAGCTTTTTTTCATGCGTCCCCCCTTTATTCTCATCACCGCGCGCCAGTCACTCGGCTTCGGCGCTTTAGTCCTGTGCGCCGGTTTTACCGGGTCGGCCTTTGCGAGCGGTTTTATCGACGACACCACGGCGAAACTCGAATCGCGCACGGTGTATTTCAATCGCGACTTTCGGGATGGGCACACGTCCACCGAGCAGGGCGCTTCGAAACGTGAAGAGTCGGCCCAAGGTTTTATTCTCAATCTGCAATCAGGTTACACCGAAGGCACCGTCGGTTTCGGTATCGACGCCTTGGGCATGCTGGGGCTCAAGCTCGATTCCAGCGCCGACAGCAGCAACACTGGTTTGCTGCCGTCCACGGGGCAGGATCCGCGGGGGTCGAAAGACCAATACGCAAAACTGGGGCTGACCGCCAAAGTGCGCGTCTCGCAAAGTGTGCTGAAGTACGGCGCATTGCTGCCCGACGTGCCGTTGCTCAAGTACAACGACGGTCGATTGTTGCCGACGATGTTCAACGGCGCAATGCTCACGTCCAAAGAGGTCAAGGACCTGACCTTTATGGCGGCGCGGCTGGACAAGTACACCGCCCGGGATTCCACCGATTCCCAGGACATCCGCGTGCACTGCAAGAACAAGCGTTATGCCTGCAATGTCACCGCCGATCATTTCGACATGTACGGCTTTGACTACAAGATCAACGAGCGTCTGACCGGCCAGTATCACTATGCCGAGCTGGAGGACATTTACCGTCAGCACTTTGTAGGCTTGCTGGCCAACCAGCCGTTGGGCGAGGGCGTGCTCAAGGCTGACCTTCGATTGCTCAAGAGTGCCGACAGCGGCGCTGCTCGTGCAGGTTCCATCGACAACCGTGCCCTGAGCGGCATGCTTGCTTACGCCATCAGCGGCCACACCTTCAGCGCCGGTTGGCAGCGCATGAACGGCGACAATTCGATGCCGTATCTGGATGGGACCAATCCGTACCTGGTCAACTATGTACAGGTCAACGACTTCGCTGCTGCACAGGAGCGCTCGTGGCAGCTGCGTTACGACTATGACTTCAAGGCGATTGGCATTAATGGGCTGAGTTTCCTGACCCGTTACGTGAACGGTGACCATATCAAGGTGCTGGGCAGTGATCAGGAAGGGAAGGAATGGGAGCGCGACAGCGAGCTCAAGTACGTGGTGCAGAGCGGGACGTTCAAGGATGTCAGCCTGCGGTTGCGCAATGCGACGTACCGGACCAACTACGAGAAGTTTGCCCGGGATGTGGATGAGACCCGGTTGATTGTGAGTTACAACTTTTCGGTGCTCTGACAGTGAGGCTGGCGGTGTGAGTTACACCGCCTTCGCGAGCAAGCCCGCTCCCACATTTTGACCGAGATCCAATGTGGGAGCGGGCTTGCTCGCGAAGAGGCCATCACATTCAGCGCATTTCCAGCTGTTGGCGATATGGCAAGTCCGGCCCGGTCTTGCTGCACGTCAGCGCTGCCGCCTGCACCGCGAATTTGAGCATGGCATCAATCTGCTCACGACTCAGCTGCTGCACACCCTCAACCGAATCCAGCTGCTGCTCCGTCAGCCAAGTAATCAACGCCGCCTGGAACGTATCGCCAGCGCCCACGGTGTCGGCGATTTTCACTGAACTCGCCGGTACCGACCAGGAGCCATGCTGACGGCTGAACACCGTCGCCCCCTCGCCGCCACGGGTCAGAAACACTAACTGACAGCGATGCTGCAGCCAGCCTTCAATGACCCGTTGCGGATCCTGCTCGGGGTACAACACGCTCAAATCCTCATCGCTGACTTTGATCAGGTCGGCCAGCTCAACCAAGGTGGCAATACGCGAACGCCACAGGTCGATATTCGGCTCAGGGTTGAGCCGTACGTTGGGATCAAGGCTGATCAAGCGTTTACCGCTTTCCCGTCGCACCAATGCCAACAGCGTGTCGGCAATCGGTTGCACCACCAGCGAAAACGAACCGATGTGCAGGCCGCGTACCTCAGGGCCCAGTTCCGGCAGATGCTCGGTTTTCAACTGACGATCCGCGCAGCCTTCACCCCGGAAGCTGTAATGAGGTGAACCATTGGCACCGACGGCCACCATCGCCAGGGTTGTAGGCGCAGCGAAATCCACCAGGTAATCCGCGCGCACGCCTTCATCCTGCAGCACCTGCTGCAAGCGCCGACCAAGATAGTCGGTGGAAAGGCCGGCAAACAACGCAGCATCCACCCCCAAACGGCGTAAACCCACCGCCACGTTGAACGGCGAGCCGCCGGCAATCGCCTTGAAATTCACTTTTGAAGCCAGGCCGCTGGCGTCGTCTTCACTGAAGAAATCGAACAGCGCTTCGCCACACACCAGATACATAGTTATTCACTCTTTAAAGGGTTGCGACATGCTGTTGATAGCGTTCGTAGGCTTGCTGACAGGCCGCCACATTGTCTGCGATCGGCAAGGTTTCACTGGCTGGATCGAGCTTCACGCAGCGCTCGCATAGATCCTCCAGGCTGTCTTCATGCCCGTTTTCCCAGGACGTGCACCACGCCGCCTGAATCGCGGCGCCAAGGGCCGCGGCTTCGCTTTGTTCGGTGCAGATGACTGGGGTGTTCATGATGTCAGCGACGACCTGCCGCCACACCGCGCTTTTTGAGCCGCCGCCGATCAGGCGAATGCTGCGGCTTTGTAAGCCATTCTGACGCAGCAGGTCCAGCCCATAACGCAAACCGAAGGTCGTGCCTTCCACCACGGCGCGGCACAGGTTGGCCTGGGTCAGGTTGGTCATGGTCAAGCCCAGCAGGCTGCCGGTGGCATGGGGCAGGGCGGGGACGCGCTCGCCGTTGAGGAACGGCAGCATGCACACGCCTTCGGCGCCGATGGGGGCTTGCGCGACGAGGTCGTTGAACTGTTCGATATCCAGCTCGAACAGCTCGCGAACCACCCCGGTCGCGTTAGTCAGGTTCATGGTGCAGATCAGCGGCAGCCAACCACCGCTGGAGGAGCAGAACGTTGCGACGCAAGCGTCCGGACTGACTGTCGGCTGGTCGGCATAGGCGTACACCGTACCTGATGAACCGAGGCTCATGGTGATTGCGCCGGGCTTGATATTGCCGGTGCCGATGGCGCCCATCATGTTGTCGCCACCGCCGCTGGAGACCATCGCCTGCGGGTTGATGCCCAGGTGTTCGGCGATGCTCGGCAGGATCGTGCCGACGGCTTGATGAGCGTCGATCAGCTCCGGCAGCGCGGCTTGCAGTCGCCCGGTGGCATCGATGTCACGCAGCAGCTGCAAGTCCCATTGACGGGTGCGCACGTTGAAATACCCGGTGCCCGAGGCGTCGCCGTACTCACTGCAACTGCGGCCGGTGAGCCAATAGTTGAGGTAGTCGTGGGGCAGCAGGATGCGCGCGATGCGAGCGAAAATCTGCGGGTGTTGTTCTTTGGTCCAGAGCAGTTTGGAGACGGTGTAGCCCGGCGCGATCACAACGCCGAGGCGTTCCAGCGAGCCTTTTTCGCCACCCAGATGGGCCAGCAGGCGGTCGTTTTCCGGGGTGGATTCGGTGTCACACCAGAGCTTGGCCGGACGTAGCACCTGGCCCTGATCATCGAGCAGCACCAGCCCGTGTTGCTGGCCGGAAATGCCGATGCCGAGGATGTCCTGGCCATCGACCTCTGCCGCGAGCAATGCACGGCGGGTGGCAAGTGCGAAGGCTTCCAGCCATTGGGTGGTGTCTTGCTCGCGACGGCCGTTGGCGCCAGTGATCAGGCTGTGCGCGGCGGCACCCTGGCCCAGCACCTGACCGCTGACGGCGTCGAGGATGATGGCTTTGGTGCCTTGGGTGCCGCAGTCGATGCCGAGGAATAGTTGTTGGTTTGCCATGGAAGATCCTTGGTGTGTCAGGTCGATCTCGGTGAAGCCATTCGCGAGCAAGCCCGCTCCCACACTTGACCTGAGGTGGCCACAAATGTTGCGTACGCCAGCTATCTAATGTGGGAGCGGGCTTGCTCGCGAAGACGGCAGCAGGTTCACCGTCGTACTTACGCCAACACCCGCTCCAACGTCCGCGACACACCGACATCCCGCAAGCTGTTACAGCACCACTCAAACGCCGCCACAAACTCGGGCGAATGCGGGATCGCCGTACCAAAAATCTCCTCAACCGCCAGCAACCGCTGCGTGATCAACGCATCATCCGCCACCAACGCCTGACAGAACGCCGCCCGCGGATCAGGAATGTTGTAGGTCTCGCCATTCTCGTCCACGCCCTTCAAATACAACGCCCAAGCGGCCACCACCAATGCCGCACGCGTCGTCTCTCGTCCATCCGCGATCAATCGATTGATCGTCGGCACAGTGAACTTCGGAAACTTCGACGAACCGTCCGAACACACGCGCTCCAGCTGATCGGCAATCGCCTGGTTGGAGAAGCGCGCCTCCAGGGTGTTTTTGTACTCGGTCAGGTCAATCCCCGGCACGGCTGACAGTTGCGGGGTCACGTCCAGGTCCATGTAGGCACGCATGTAGCGCACGAACAGCGGGTCGTTCATGGTTTCGTGAACGAAGCGGTAACCCTTCAAGAAACCCAGATAAGTGAGTGCGAGGTGACTGCCGTTGAGCAGTTTGATCTTCATCTCTTCATAAGGCGTGACGTCGTCAGTGAACTGCACGCCGACCTTTTCCCAGGCCGGCCGACCGTTGACGAATTTGTCTTCCAGCACCCACTGCACAAAGGGTTCGCAGACCACCGGCCAGGCGTCGTCGATGGCGTGTTTGTCGTGCAGTTGCAGCTTGTGTTCGGTGCTGGTCATCGGCGTGATGCGGTCGACCATCGCGTTGGGGAAACTCACGTTGCTGGCGATCCAGTCCCGCAGATCGGCATCACGCAGGGCGGCGAACGCCAATAACGCTTTGCGAGTGACCGCGCCGTTGTGCGGCAGGTTATCGCAGGACATCAAGGTGAACGCCGGTGTGCCGGCTGCACGGCGTTTGGCCAGTGCGGCGCAGAGAAAACCGAACACGGTTTTCGGTGCGTTCGGGTGCGCCAGGTCGTGTTGGATTTGCGGCAGCTGGGCCATGAACCCGCCGGTGCTGTCGTCGATGCAGTAGCCGCCTTCGGTAATGGTCAGCGAAACGATACGGATCTCGGGGCTGGCGAGTTTGTCGATCAGCGCTGCCGCGCCGTCTTCGGCCAACAGCATGTCGCGAATCGCGCCGATGACCCGGACTTCGGTGTCGTCGGTATCGCCCAGCTCGAACAGGGTGAACAGGTAGTCCTGCTCTTTGAGATCGTCCCGGGCGCGGCGGTCTTCGGCGCGCAGGCCGACGCCGCAAATCGCCCAGTCCAGACCTTCGCCGGTATTCATCAACGCATCGGTGTAATACGCCTGATGCGCCCGGTGGAAACCGCCGACGCCGATGTGCGCAATGCCTTGGTGGGTGTCGCTCAGGGTGTAAGCGGGCAGGACCACCTCGGGGGCGAGGCGGTTGAGGTTCTGTTTATTCAGTTTCATCAGATGCTCTCTAAAATCAGGCCGCAGCGCGCAACGGGCGGGTCAGCGCCACGCCGTCAGCATCGAATAAATGGCAGTGCTCAGCGTCCAGGTGCAGGCTCAGCGACTCGCCATAACGGCTGGCCAAGTCGCCGCGAACGCGCATGGTCAGCGCTTCGCCGGACGAGGTCACCACGTGGCAGAAGGTGTCGCTGCCCAGGCGTTCGCTGACGTCGGCGGTGACCTGCAAGGTGCAGTCGCCGGATTGCGCGAGATTCAGATGCTCCGGGCGAATGCCCAGGGTGACCGCGCCGCCGACGCTCAGGTTGGCGCCGCTCAGCGGCAACGTGATGCGGGTGCCGGCATCCAGCAGCACTTCGCAGCTCTGGCTTTCGACGCGGGTGACTTTGCCCTTGAGGAAGCCCATTTTCGGTGTGCCCAGGAACCCGGCGACAAACAGGTTGGCCGGCTGGTGATACAGGTCCAGGGGCGAGCCGACTTGTTCGACTTTGCCGCCATTGAGTACCACGACTTTGTCGGCCATGGTCATGGCTTCGACCTGGTCGTGGGTCACGTAGATCATCGTGGCTTTGAGTTCTTTGTGCAGGCGCAGCAGTTCCAGGCGCATCTGCACCCGCAGGGCGGCGTCGAGGTTGGACAGTGGCTCGTCGAACAGGAAGATTTTCGGATTGCGCACGATGGCCCGGCCGATGGCCACGCGCTGACGCTGACCGCCGGACAACTGTTTCGGTTTACGTTCGAGCATTGGCCCCAGTTCGAGGATGCGCGCCGCTTCGCCGACTTTCTTCTCGACTTCGGCTTTCGGTACGCCAGCCAGGTCGAGGGCAAACGACATGTTTTTTCGCACGCTCATGTGTGGGTACAGGGCGTAGGTCTGGAACACCATTGCCAGGTCGCGCTTGGCCGGGCTGACTTCGGTGATGTCGCGGCCATCGAGTTCGATGGTGCCGCCGCTGACTTCTTCCAGACCGGCGATCAGGCGCAGCAGGGTGGATTTGCCGCAGCCCGACGGGCCGACGAACACCACGAATTCTTTATCACGGACTTCGAGATCAATGCCCTTGATGATGGAAAAGCCTTCGAAGCCTTTTTGCAGATTCTTGATTTTCAGGTTGGCCATGATGATGGGCCTCCACTTGTTGTTATTCAGTTGAGCCGTGCGGGCTTTTTTTGTGGGAGTGAGCCTGCTCGCGATGAGGCCGTGTCAGTCAGCATCACTGTTGAATGACACTCCGCCATCGCGAGCAGGCTCGCTCCCTCAGTGGTCGCGTTGAGTCGGCGATCTTCATTTCACGGCGCCGAACGACAGGCCGCGGACCAATTGTTTCTGGCTGATCCAGCCGAAGATCAGGATCGGCGCGCAGGCCAGGGTCGACACCGCCGACAACTTGGCCCAGAACAACCCTTCGGGACTGGAGTACGAGGCGATCAACGCAGTCAGCGGCGCGGCTTTCGACGAGGTCAGGTTCAGCGACCAGAACGCCTCGTTCCAGCACAGGATCAGCGACAGCAGCACCGTGGACGCCAGACCGCCCTTGGCGATCGGCAACAGCACCCGGACCATTTCCTGCCACAGCGTGGCACCGTCGAGGCGCGCGGCTTCGAGGATGTCCTTGGGGATGTCTTTGAAGTAGGTGTAAATCATCCAGACCACGATCGGCAGGTTGATCAGGGTGTAGATCACGATCAGCGCGATGCGCGTATCGAGCAGGCCGAAACTCTTGGCCAACAGGTAGATCGGCATCAGCACGCCCACTGGCGGCAGCATCTTGGTGGAGAGCATCCACAGCAGCGTGCCTTTGGTGCGTTTGGTTTCGTAGAACGCCATCGAGTAGGCCGCCGGCACCGCGATCAGCAGGCACAGGGCGGTAGCGCTGAAGGAAATCACCACCGAGTTCCAGGCGAAGCTGAAGTAGTCGCTGCGCTCATTGATGTGCAGGTAGTTCTCCAGCGTCGGCGTGAAGAGGAACTGCGGCGGCGTGGCGAACGCATCGATTTCGGTTTTGAAACTGGTCATCACCATCCAGAAGATCGGGAAGAAGATCAGGATCGCGATGGCCCAGGCCAGGGTGCCGAGCAGCAGGCTTTGCAGACGGCGGGATTGTTGAAGGGTCATGGCGCAGGCCTCAGGCTTTGTCTGTCAGGTTTTTGCCGATCATGCGCACCAGCACGATGGCGGCGATGTTGGCGATCACCACCGCGATCAAACCGCCGGCGGACGCCATGCCGACGTCGAACTGCACCAGCGCCTGGTTGTAGATCAGGTAGGCGAGGTTGGTCGAGGCGTAGCCGGGGCCGCCGTTGGTGGTGGTGAAGATTTCGGCGAACACCGAGAGCAGGAAGATGGTTTCGATCATCACCACCACGGCAATCGGGCGGGCCAGGTGCGGCAGGGTCAGGTGCCAGAAAATCGCGATCGGCCCAGCACCGTCGAGGCGCGCGGCTTCCTTCTGCTCCTGGTCGAGGGACTGCATGGCGGTCATCAGGATCAGGATCGCAAAGGGCAGCCATTGCCAGGACACAATGATGATGATCGACAGCAGCGGGTAGTGCGCCAGCCAGTCCACCGGCTGCGCGCCGAATAGCTTCCAGACGTAGGCGAGAATCCCCGACACCGGGTGGAAAATCAGGTTCTTCCAGATCAGCGCACCGACGGTGGGCATGATGAAAAACGGCGAGATCAGCATCACCCGCACGATGCCGCGACCGAGAAACTCACTGGCCTCCAGCAGCGCACTGATCAACACGCCGAACACCACGCTGATCAGCAGCACGCTGCCGACCAGCAGCAAGGTGTTGGTGGCGCCGGGCAGGAACCCCGAGTCGCTGAGGAAGTAGCTGAAGTTCTCAAGTCCCACGAACTCGTTTTCGCCGGGGTAGAGCAGGTTGTAGCGGATCAGCGAGAAGTAAACGGTCATGCCCAGCGGCACGATCATCCACAGCAGCAACAACGCCACCGAGGGGCTGACCAGAAACCAGCCGGGGTTGGCCAACCGGCTTTTACGCACCGGTTGGGGAATGTCCATGTGAGCTTTGGCAGTTGAAATATTCATGGTGATAGAACCGATTCATGCAGACCTATGAAGATCTAATGTGGGAGCGGGCTTGCTCGCGAAAGCGGTGTGTCAGGCAATATTGATGCTGGATGAAGCGCCGTCTTCGCGAGCAAGCCCGCTCCCACAGTGATTGTGTTTCACCAGTGGGAGCGGGGGGTACCCGCAAAGGGGGTTACTTGGGGTAACCGGCGCGCTTCATTTCACGTTCGGTGGTTGACTGGGCAGCGGTCAGGGCCTGGTCGACCGTGGTCTGGCCGATCAGCGCTGCCGAGAACAATTTGCCGACCTGGGTGCCCACGGCCTGGAATTCAGGAATGGTCACCAACTGGATGCCGATGTACGGCACGGGTTTGAGGGTCGGTTTGCTCGGGTCCGCGGCTTTCAGCGATTCAAGGGTCACCTTGGCGAACGGCGCAGCCTTCATGTACTCATCGCTGTACGTCGAAGCGCGAGTACCTGGCGGCACGTTGGCGATGCCGTCTTTCTCGGCAACCAACGCACCGTATTCCTTGGAAGTGGCCCAGGCGCTGAAGGTTTTCGCCGCGTCCTTGGCCTTGGAACTGGTCGGAATCGCCAGCGCCCAGGAATACAACCAGGCCGAGCCTTTGTCGGTGGTCTCGTGCGGTGCGTAGGTGAAACCGACGTGGTCACTGACCTTGCTTTGGGTCTTGTCGGTGACGAAGGAGCCGGCGACGCTGGCATCCACCCAAATGGCGCATTTGCCGCTGTTGAACAGCGCGAGGTTTTCGTTGAAACCGTTGCTCGACGCGCCCGGCGGGCCGGATTTTTTCATGGTGTCGACGTAGAAGTTCAGCGCGTTCTTCCACTCGGGGCCGGTGAATTCCGGCTTCCACTGCTCATCGAACCAGCGCGCACCATAGGCATTGGCGACGGTGGTGATCAGCGCCATGTTCTCGCCCCAGCCGGCCTTGCCGCGCAGGCAGATGCCGTACTGTTCTTTATCCTTATGGGTGAGTTTGCTGGCGAATTCACTGATTTGGGTCCAGGTCGGGTGCTCGGGCATGGTCAGCCCGGCTTCCTTGAACAGATCGGTGCGGTAATAGGTGATGGAGCTTTCGGCATAGAACGGCAGGGCATACAGCGAACCCTTGACCGACAGGCCTTCACGCACCGACGGGAACACGTCGTCGAGGGCATAAGACGCCGGCAAATCCTTCATCGGCTCCAGCCAACCTTTGGCGCCCCAGAGTGCGGCTTCGTACATGCCGATGGTCAACACATCGAACTGTCCGCCCTGAGTGGCGATGTCGGTGGTCAGGCGTTGGCGCAGGACATTTTCTTCCAGCACCACCCAATTGAGCTTGATGTCCGGATGCTCGGCTTCGAAGGTTTTCGAGAGTTTTTGCATACGGATCATGTCGCTGTTATTGACGGTGGCGATGGTCAGGGTCTGGGCGCCGAGGCTGACGCTGCTGAGGGTCATGCAGGTGAGGGCAAGCAGAGCTTTTACAGAAGGTTGCATCGTGCACTCCTTTTCTGCACCCAGCGGGTACAGAAGGACAGTTATTGTTTTTGTGTCTTCCGACGGCAGGAAGAATGTGCACTGATTACAGCCTTCAATTGATGACGTGACAAATCATCCATCGCACTTCAATCGATACTATTTTGCACTGGACTTTGAGGGGAGAGGTGCAGGGGACGGGTTTTCAGCGGTTAAAGCCTATTGAATACGTACAGGTTTTCAGTGCTAAAACAGGTCTTGACCTGTTGGAGCGGGCTTGCTCGCGAAGGCGTCGTGTCAGTCAATATCACTGTTGAATGATCCACCGCTTTCGCGAGCAAGCCCGCTCCCACAGGGATTTGTGGTTAACCAAGGTTTTGTTCGGTCAACCGCTGCACCGCCAACCGTCGGTAATGCGATGGCGTCATGCCCTTGAGCTGCTGGAAGCGCCGATTGAAGTTGGAAATATTGTTGAAGCCCGACTCGAAACACACGTCGGTGACCGGTTTGTTGCCATCGGCCAGCAGCTCGCAGGATTTGCTGATGCGCAGGCGATTGACGAATTCGATGAAGCAGCGGCCGGTGGCTTGCTTGAACACTCGACTGAAATAGGTCGGCTTCATGCCCAAGTGCTCGGCGACTTCTTCCAGCGGCAGTTCCCGAGCGTAATGCGCGAAGATGTAATCCACCGCCCGGTTGGTGCGATCGATATTGTGCTCGTCGGCCAATTGCGGCGTCGTGGCCCCGGACAGCAGCTGATAGTCGTCAGAGGCGGCCAACAACTCCAGCAGAATGAAAAAGTGCCCGAGACGCGTCACGCCTTGGGTATCGGCGATACGCTGCATCAAGGTCATGGCCTGGCGGATGGTGTGCTTGCAGCGAAACTCGATGCCGTACTGGGCGCGCTCCAACAGTGGCGCCAGTGCCTTGAGTTCGGCAAACACCAAGTGGCCGCTGTCGAACAACTCGTCCGTGAAATTGACCAGCATGTCGCGCTTGGGCACCACTTCGTCTTCGGTCACCTGGCTGATCCAGTTGTGGGGCAGGTTGGGGCCGGTGAGGAACAGCGATTGCGGATAGAAATTACCGATGTAGTCACCGATGAATACTTTGCCGGAGCTGGCGACGATCAGATGCAGTTCGTATTCCTTGTGAAAATGCCAACGCACCAGCGGGCAAGGGAATCCGTGCTGACGGTAGATGATGGACAACCCGTTGTGGTCGTCCATCAATTCGTAGGAGGGGTCTGTCACGCGGGCTGTTCGGGTCATGTCAGGATGCTTTTCTTGTTATCGCTGTTCGATCATGCCTCTTTTGGCGCCTGCTGTGCCAGCCTGCCACGACTTTCGCTAACGGGGGACCCGATCGCGCGCTTTCATCAGGTTTACCGTTCGGCAATAAGAGACGATGTTGGACTCTTCAATGAAATCGACGTTGATGATGTTGCATTTTGACGCCCAGTCGCTGGTATTCGGATCGAACCAGGAATCAAGCTCGTCATGAATATCCACGGGGCCACCGAGCGCGCTGTAACTGGTGGCGGAAAGTGACCACGGTGCCCCTGTGCCTGGCGGGTATTTCAGTACATTAATAATGTGCTGCTTCAAATCAGCGGCGTTAGTGATACCGCTGCCAGACCATTTGTGCCTGATCTGCTCGTGAAATACAGTTCGATCAAGAGCGCTGTGCCATGGAGCGGCGACCAGTATCCTTTGCAGTGGGCTGATTTGCTTGAGTCTCTCAAGGCTCAGGCCCTGGTTTTGGACAGGAATCATCCGGTGGTCGATAAACCTCAACATCATGTCGTTGAAGTATTTGAAGTCAAATGGATGCTCGCCATTCTTGAGTTGGTGAAAGTCCACAATGACAAACTCATCTGGATTTTCCATAAGGAATCTATTTAGGTCGGTTATCAGGTTTCCCAGCGTGCGATTAGAGCGATGACTGTCATGTGTAAATATGAATTTTCCTAACCCCGGGGCAGCGGCGTCATAGATCAGGCGGGCGTCAAGTACTCGAGACCCATGACACAGTTGGCTATAGAACGATTCATGCTGACAGGCCACCCAGTGGGGGGGAGGGCCGAAAAAAGGCCAGGGCGCTTTCCAGTCGCAGCCGGCGTTATGAGTGCCAGGCAGCGTCAGTTCGCTGAGGGATAAAGTGTTAATGGCTGGCGTGGCGGACATCCAGTTGTTATTGGCGTAGTTGCTCATTTAATGCATCCTTGCATTAATTTATAAGAAGGGTTGATGGCGCCGAACTTAAGTAAGTTTGGCTGGGTACTTATAAAGTTGAGTGTCAGGCTCGGTCAATAATAGTGATAATGCAAAATGTTTGTTGTTGGCGTAAGTTCTATCGCGGATTCCGATTCTTTGCCTCAATCCATTGCGCCATGTATTGCGTACTTTTGTGATGGTGATGACGCAACATACTTCCCATAAAGTTGTCGTTTCTAAGTTGTGCCAGATGTTGTTGGCAATGCAACAGTTTTTCGATCAGTGCCGGACCATGCTCCGATTGTCGATAACGATCGGCCAGCAATGTCTTCCCTTGGGATTGGGCATCCGTCCACAGAGCCTCGTCCTTGTACAGCTGAACCGCGCACTCGGCGAACGCCTGTGCCGTTCGGGTCACAGCCCCCGGCCAGAGATGTTCGCCATGCATCGCTTCTGCGCCGATTGGCGTTGTGACGGTGGGCGTGCCACACAACATGGCGTCGACAATTTTGCCTTTGATTCCGGCACCGAAGCGTAGGGGGGCCAGACAAATCCGCGCGCCAGACATGACCTGCAATGCATCTTGCGCCCAATTCATCACATGAAAACCCTGGCCGGGGTTGTGCAATGCCGTCGCTTTGGGCGGTGTGTAGGCACCGTAAATGTGCAATTGAGCCTTTGGCAGTTGTTCGCGGATCAGCGGCCAGATAGTGGTTTTCATCCAGAGCACCGCATCCCAGTTCGGCGCATGTCGGAAGTTGCCGATGCTGAGAAAGTGCGCGCGGTCTTCAAAAGAAACCGGTGGCACGCTCGGTAGATCGACCATCAGCGGGCACCAGTGCAGCAAGTGGCGCGGCAGCTTGAATTGCTCGACCAGCAACTCGATCTCTACTTCAGAAATCATCAGATTCAGGTCGCAACGATAAATCGCTGCGATTTCCCGTTTGGCCAGATCGGTCTCGGCCATGAGCTCAAACTCTTCACGTAACGCTGGCGCGAATAGCTCATTGAAGTCATTGGTGTCGTCGCTCGCCTTCAAACGCTCCTTGAGGCGTTGATGGCGGGCATCTCGCAGGCTTTGCAGGTCGGAAGTCTCAAGCACGCGCAAGGCATCCGGGCAGTGCTTCTCAACTCGCCAGCCGAACTGTTCTTCCATCATGAACCGATCGAACAAAACGATATCCGGGGCCAGTTCGCTGATGAACGTGTCGAAACTGCTGTTGTTCAATTCGATCGGAACTTCGCGAATGCCCAACACCGTCAGGTCTGCCCGATGCTCACCGGAGCTGGCCGGACTACTGAAAGTTATGTCCCAGCCTTGCTGCAAGAAAGTCTCGAGAATTTGCATCATATGCCCACCGGCCGCTGAAGAACGGGGCTCGGGCCAGACGTAACCGATGACCAGGACTTTGGTTGCGTGGGGCTGGGTCATGAACCGGTATTCCTTGATGTAGGTAGATGGGCGCGAGAGAGGGGGCGCCATTAAATCACAGCAGACCGAACTGAAGTTCACCTCACGGGAATGGAACCCTGTCCTAGATTCAGCCGTATAGGTCCGGTAATGCGCTTGTTTCCGGCTTCCTTCAACATTGCGCGTAGATGGGAGAGATTGGCTTGAAAAGCCGGAGCATTCGTCACCGACTGACTCAGTAACGAAGTAACAACGGCTTGGGAGTCAGCATTAAGTAAACCGGGCGCCTCGTTTAGAAACGGCACGATGTCACCCTCCGATGGGTTGAGCAGCACTCCGACATCTTTACCGGCAAGCCTGCTGGAGGGGGCAATATACTCACTACCCTTGGCCAGATTGAGCAATTCGGATACTTCCGTGTCACCCAGCCCCGAGGACTTACTAAGACTTTTGTCTGCGTAGAAAAAATCCAGAGTGCCTGGCCCGCCATGAGACATTTCGTGCACCAATATGTCAGCGATTCTGCTGTCGTCGTATTTCATGCGTCGGTAGTAATGATTTAGTTGGTCGGCATAGAACACTATGAATTGTTCGTGTGCTTGATCTGCCTTCGTAGAGGCTTGCCAAGCCTTGTAGCGATTGGTGTAAAGTCCGCCCATTACATCCCCTGCGCTGGATCCATCAACCGTGAAGTTACTGATCGAGACAGTCTTGAGATCGTCTCTCATGATTTTGAGACCGTCCAGATACCATTCGATCACCTCATCCGAGTCCGAACCGAAGAACGCCTTGAGTACGAATTTGCTGTCGCCGTCGTGAATTCGCTTGCCCAGTACGTCAATTGCAAAGTCGATTTTTTGGCCCGCAATGGGTAACGCGTTGGTGATGACGGTTCGTGCATAGCTTTTAGGCATGACTCGATGCAAGCCGGGTACTCGCACCAAATCATTGGTGACACGAAAGTTCTTCAAAGCGGGGCCCCACGGTTCGCCAGTCCGCAGATTGAGGGCATACCACTGGTGCTTGTGGCGAATAGCCAAAATTGATACAGCTTCAGCAGAGTCTCCCAGCGATTGCCATGTACCTTGCCTGACATCCGTACGATTGGCCGCCCTGAACAGGTCATAGGATTGTGCGCGTCCCGTGAGCCGTTGCAGCTGAAACGTCGCGTTGTCCAGGGCAACCGCTCCCTGTTTGCTCAATTTAAGGAAACCCTTTTTAAGCAGATTGACACCACCAAACAACAATTGAGGCGTGCCATCCAAAGGATTGAGGATTGAGAGCGTCACACCGACACCAATCCTGGCCAAGTGGGCGGTTTTTGCGGCCAGGGAGGCGGTCTTGGCTGCTGCGTTCGCAAACTGTGCAGGGACACCGATCACCACCGCGAGAATCGCAAGCCCATCGATGATGCACCCGACGGCACCTTCAGCCTGGCGCGTCTTGTCATCCGAAGAGAGGTCCTCAATGCATTTTTTGAACGGCACAATCAAATCAATGATGAAGGTGCCTATGCGCTCGGCTTTTTCTCGCTCAAGCTCCAGCGCCGTTCTACCCTCGGCATTGCGGTACAGCTCTTCATACGTCGCGAAGGGGCGGTGCTTGAAGATGAAGCGAGCGATAGCCTCAAACTGTTCGGTGCAAAAGCTATGGTATGGACTACTGCTCAAGGGTGGACGTATCGACGGGACAGACAGCACTCCGAGTTTTTCGATCACCGCCTTACTGGAAATATCGTCTCGAGGTGCAACTCCCTGACTGTAAGCGACGAAATCAATCGGCAAGTGAAAGGGGGCGACCGCTGGACTTGGGTCAGTCAAGTTCCCCTTGAAGTCCAACCGGGAAGTTGAATTTAATTTGCCCGAGTCGACAAGTAAGCGACCCAGCCTGGTATTTTTTCGACATTCGCCGCGCAGAGTGAACACTTCATAACAGCTGACGCGGCCCTGGTAAGTCGCACAGAGGACTATTCCGTAACGGCAGATGGCCGCGTCTTTGTCGATCTGTCTCTCTGTCCGTTGCGCAGGTTTGGTGTTCACGCCGACAAGACCGACTGAACTGGCTGGCGTGCTGTGCAGGGCCGCTACCGACTCTCGAATCGTATAAAAACTGATTTCGCCCACCTGAAGTGCGATCCGATCCTGATCGGGCAACTGTGCCAGGGCGAGTTTTATATTAGTGACGACACCGGCTTCAAGTTTTTCATAGTAGGCATCGAATGCGGGCTCAAACAGCTCACTCACGGGATACAACGATGTGATTTGCGGGAAAGACTTATAAATGCTGGTGCCACTTCGGTTCCACTCACCTGATGCAAGATCATCAGACATGTGCAAATCCACCATCGACATCTTTAGTGATGATCCGCGATTGGCGTAAAATCCTTTCCCTGCCTGTACCAGAATTTTTTTGTCGAGATAGTCGCACCCCGGAAGTTCTTTTTGCAACTGTGAAAGTGCGAGGGCCTGCCGGGAAGGCAGAGGGCTGGTGAGTGCATGGATAACACTATCGAAGTGACCGATATATTCGCTGAAGGCGGAAGTCGCAACATGCAATGCGTGTTCATTGTAATTGCCATGCGTATCAGCCGAAATCACTCCATTTAATGCTGCCCAGTTGATAATAGGGTTGATCGCCACAACACTGTGTAGCAGCGAGAGTTCTGAAGTCACAGGCTCAAGCGCCGCAAAGTCCAGCAGCTGACTGTACGTCATCATCCGAGACGATCCGGGGTCATTGAGCTCGGCCAACGCTACGGCCTGACTGAATGTGACCCAGGCCGGGGAGCCCAGTCGTAATGACTCGGGCAGGTCCCTGACGAGAAACTCAGGCGCGATACCCGCAAGGAGGATAAACGAAGCCAGCGGTGTCGCACGGCCTGCCTCTTTGTTCAATCCGGCGAGGTGATCTTCAAGATCGCCACGAACAGCGAGGGGACTACGATCAACGTTACCAGGCTGATAGAGGTCATAGCCTGCGATCTGATTTCGTGTTTGGCCAGCCGATGAATCAAACCCAAGGATGACCGCTGCCAACAGCAACGACTGTACGTGTTCTTTACAGGCGTCTTGTCCATCATGGGTGCCATACCATTCCACAGCGGCGAGGTATTCGCGTCCATATTCTATTGCTCTCTCGGTTTCCAGGATCTGGTCCAGCAGGTAACCGGCTCCCGCTTCCACCTGTTCGATGGATTTATCTGAAATGACTGGTCGAGCGAGCTCCTCCAGAATTTCATGAGGGTGCTTGAACACCTCACGGGTGAGCGCCATCACTCGCTCACGTTCCGCTGCGCTCAGCAAAAACGGGGAGCTTTCAGCGCCCGAGATTGCTTGCCAGTAGTTACCAACCGGAGAGGCATCGGGTAAATCGAGGTGTAGAAACCTGATCAGGTTTTTTGTTTCGCCCACCGTCTTCGGGATATTGAACTGATGGAAGGTTAGCCACTGTTCAACGCTAATAGGGTCGTTGAAGTAAATATAACCGCCCGCCATCTCTGCCAATTCACCTATCACTGATAATGAATGTTCGAGACCAGGAAAATATCTAAATTCATCCCTCAGGCTTATCCAGGGGGTGTGTCGGCGAACATCGAGATCACCGCGCACATTGACTCTAAGGCAAGTTTCTTTGTCAAAAATAGTCAGGGCTTCGCTGAGCTTGGAAAAGTCGGAAGTGTGAACCATTTTTTCCAGAAGCACTCTTCCTGGCTCATACGCCTCATCAAACGGAGTGCCTGGGCGGTGGGGAATATGGATGTTCGAAAGATCAACAGGTTCATTGTCTTCTGCGCCCTGGATGATAATTTCAAGTGCACGAATAAAATCCTCTTGTTCACCTCGAATTGTTTTTGTCAGCTCAAAGTTGTCAGGTGTCGGAGGGGGTGAGGTGATGATGCTGCTCATAAGTAAATCCGTTGACTTTGTGTGGGTTGAAAGTTGGCGGAAATACTCTTTTAATTCGATCTGGGAAGCAAAGAGCGTTGTGTTAGTGCGTATTTCGATAGCGAAGTTTGATGAGTTGTGTTTATTTGCGAAGGCGTACGATCCAGGGGTAATAAATAGAAAATGTTTGTCGACAGGCGGCAAATTATTGGAGAGAAGAATCAGTTTCAGGGGGAGGTAAGTTATTGATGTTGTATTAAGCGACAGCAAGCGTGGCACTGAGCTGAACGCTCCGGCGGCAGGCGCAAGAAAATGAATGACCAAGGACAGTTAAGGAAACACGACAACTCCACTGAGCAAAACGGTCGAGATTGTCGTGTCTTGATTCACTGACCCAGGGTGGGGGGTAGTGTTCTGCAAAACGCCTCATCGGCGGGTGGTGCCTGATTCGGATACGTATCCGGCAGAACCTTGACCATCGTCGTTTCGATAACGCCGTCTGCGTACTCAGCCTCGAAGAACGCTGCGCTCCAACCCACCTTGGGAGCACGGAGAGTCGCATGGACTTCCGTGGAGGCCGGCAACTGTGCTGCGGTGTAGCGCACGCCGCAGTTGTACCTGAAGTCCCGGGCCTTTGGGTTGTGGGCTGTCCACTGGGTCATCCTGATTGGCATTTCGGACAAGGTCAGTTGCAACGTGGTCGATGTGGCGTCCAGGTGCTGTTCCTGTGCCTTTAACCTCGGTGCGGTATTGCCGGCCTGCCGCCGCTTGATGTAAGGAATCAGGTTCGCTTCAACAAACGCCCGCACATCGTGGGCGGCATTGGGAATGACCCGAAGTGTATTGTCACCCGGCAGATCCATAAGATACTGGCGTGAAGCATCCGGGATGAAGAAGTCATCGCCACTGGCGTTGACGATGTATTTCGGGATCTTCAAGCGGTCGATGTAGCCGGATAGATTTCGATAGTTCATCGGATCTTCGACTTGCAGCAACTTCTTGAACGGCTCGCTCTTGCGTTGGGCGATCACGCCTTGCGAGTGGTAGTCGAAGTACGCCAGAGGCCAGTTACCGTCGTAAGCCAGAGCCGTCTGGTCGAACACTTTGTCCGTATTCAAGACGTCTATGACAAACGGCACGATGCTATCGACGCGTGAGTCCGCAAGGGCAGACAGCCATACCGCCCAACCGCGTTTCGACGCGCCGGTAGCCAGAAAACTCACCACCTGGCCTGGCTGCGTTTCCTTTTGCGCCAGGTCCATGGCCTTGACCAGCGCTTCCATCATTGGCACATGCAGCGACATAAAGGGTTGTTGTTCCGGGGCCTGCATGAATAGGTCCCAGCTGCGGGCAACGCTGTCATCTTCTATGCGCCGCACGCCGTCATCGCTGTAGGTCAAATACTGGTTAGGGACATTGCTGACAGCCACTACGATCAAACCGGTTTGCCGGGCAATGTTGAGCAGTGTTTGCTGCGAAAAGTTATTGGGTGCTCCCGGGGACCCACCGGGCAAAGGGTTATTAACGCCGTCGTTGGCGACCAGCACGGCGCGCGTCCCCTTTACGTGGTCGGGAATGTACAGGTCGACTCCGTGAATCCAGTCTGCCGGGGCGACTTGACCGCTCTGGCCCCAGGACTGTGACATCAGCTCGAAGCGCCGGATGTTGACGCCGGGCTGTTGCTCTTGCCCCTTGCTGATGTAGCGCAGCGGTTGCGTCGCTGCGGCTTTGCGATAGCAGCTCAATACTTCGCTGAACGCCTGTCCGCTCTGTTCAAAGCAGTGCTGGGGATTGTCGGAAGAGGCTGACTGGCAACCATATCCGGCGATGAGCATCAACGACAATCCGCTGATTCTCAAATAACGTGCGTAGCGTTCGGTTCGACTCGGCATGGACTCGGTTCCTTATGAGTGGGATCACCGGTCCAATCAAACGCCAGGCGGGCGGCCTTTTCTACTGTCAGAGTTGACAGGTCAGAGCCGAAAAACGCCGAAAAATGCAGCCTTGCGTCGGTTTATGCAGAAATGGAGGGGCCACAGCCCCAGACAACTTTCTCAAGCCAGCATGCCTTTGACCTTGTCGCGCAACTGATCAATAGAGAACGGCTTGCCGATCACCGACATGCCTTCGGGCACATCCATGCTTTCGGCATAACCGCTGGCAAACAGGATGGGCAGCTCGGGACGCAGCATCCGCGCCTGGGTGGCCAATTCACGGCCGTCCATCACCGGCAAACCAACGTCGGTCATCATCAAATCGATGTACTGGTCTTCATCGTTGAGAAACTCCAGCGCCTGTTCGCTGCCATCGGCCTCGAGCACCTTGAACTCGAGTTCCTCCAGCACATCGACAATCAGCATGCGCACGATGGCGTCGTCTTCGACTACAAGGATGATGGACGCGGTGGCGGACATAGTGGGTTCTCAGAGGATGAATTCGCGGTTGTCGGTCGATCGAAATCGCCGGGCTCTTGCTTGAGTAAGTGACGGAACCCGACAAGTTCCCACGCGGTAGAAAAAAGAATAGCCGCCCAAGTGCCGGCAAGGATAACCGCTCCTTTGCGGTGTAGCAGTAGAATGTAGGATTTTGCGCGGAAAGGTATCAGATAGTTGGATCAAACCGGCGCTTTTGGGGCAAACTCCTTGGTTTTCAACAGTTCGACAAGGTTTCCCCCCATGACATCCGCGTCTTCGGTTGATGAGCAACGATTCCGCAAACTCCTGAGCCGCAACCTCAGCCTGCCGTTAGGTGTCGGCGTGCTCAGTGCAGTGTTCTTTGTTTCGCTGATTACTTACCTTCTGTCGATGATCCAGTGGGTCGAGCACACTGACCGGGTGATCAATAACGCCAATGAATCGATCAAGCTGACCGTCGATCTGGAAACCGGTATGCGCGGCTTCCTGCTCACTGGCGACGAGCACTTCCTTGAACCTTACGAAACGGCCAAGCCGCGAATCGCTGTCGCCCTCAATACCTTGCTCGACCTGACCGCGGACAACCCGGTGCAGACCGATCGTCTGCACCGGCTCCAGGCCTTGCAGAATGAGTGGGCCACTTACGCGCAGTCCCTGATTGAATTGCAGCGATCCAGCGGCGATTACCGCAGCGCGGTCAAGGCCGGGCGCGGCAAGCGGCTGACCGATGAGATCCGCAAGCAATTCGAAGACGTGATCGACATGGAGCAACAGTTGCGCACCACGCGCAACGAAGAAGTGCGCCGTACCACGATCTGGAGCATCAGCCTTTACCTGTTATTCATCGCCGGGATCAGCGCCTTGCTGGCCTATATTGGTCGTCGGGATTTGCTCAATCTTTCGCAAAGCTACAGCGCCACCCTCGCCAGGCAACAGGCCAGTGCCCAGCGTCTGGAACAGCAAGCCTGGCTGCGCAATGGCCAGACTGAACTGGCCGAACAAGTGCTGGGGCAACTGTCGCTGAATCTGCTGGGTCGCAACATTCTGCAGTTCTGCGCGCAGTACCTGGGCACCGCCGTCGCTGCCATTTATGTCCGCGAAGACCATGGCGGTCTCAAGCGCATTGCTTCTTACGGTTTCTCCCGCGAGCAGGAAGCGCGCGAACAGCAGATTTACAACGATGAAGGCATAGTCGGCCAGGTAGCGCACCAGGCTCGCTTGATCCGTCTCGATGACGTACCGAGCGGTTACTTCAAGGTCAGCTCCGGCCTGGGTGAAGGTCTGCCGCACAGTGTGCTGGTGGTGCCGACCAGTGATGACGATCGGGTCAACGGTGTGATCGAGCTGGGTTTCCTGCGCCCGCTGACGGACCGCGATGTCGAATTGCTTGAACTGATTGCCGGCAACAT
This sequence comes from Pseudomonas sp. BF-B-26, assembly GCF_019956495.1. NCBI lineage: Bacteria > Pseudomonadati > Pseudomonadota > Gammaproteobacteria > Pseudomonadales > Pseudomonadaceae > Pseudomonas > Pseudomonas sp. BF-B-26. The sequence goes on from NZ_JAHBDP010000011.1 coordinate 23,456, forward strand.
CGGCACGTCCATCGAGGCCGCTCGCTATCGCCAGCGTCTGCAGGAAGTGCTGGCTGAAACCCAGCAGCTCAATGAAGAGCTGCAAGTCCAGCAGGAAGAACTCAAGACCGCCAACGAAGAGCTGGAAGAGCAGTCGCGGATTCTCAAGGAATCTCAGGTGCATCTGGAGACCCAGCAGGTCGAACTTGAACAAACCAATGAGCAACTCGCCGAACAGGGTCAGATCCTGGCGGACCAGCGCGACGCCATGGACCTGAAGAACACCCAGCTCAATCAGGCCCAGATCCAGCTCGAAGAACGCGCCGAAGAGTTGCAGCGCTCGAGCAAGTACAAGTCTGAATTCCTCGCCAACATGTCCCACGAGTTGCGCACGCCGCTGAACAGCTCGTTGATCCTGGCCAAGTTGCTGGCAGAAAACCCTCAGGAAAACCTCAGCGCCGAGCAGGTCAAGTTTGCCGAGTCGATTTATTCCGCCGGCAATGATTTGCTCAACTTGATCAACGACATTCTCGACATTTCCAAGGTCGAGGCCGGCAAGCTTGAGATGCGACCGGAAAACACCAGTGTCGCGCGTCTGGTGGATGGTTTGCGCGGGATGTTCCAACCCTTGGCGACCGACAAGAAACTGGATTTCCAGGTCGCAGTGCAGGCCGGTGCGCCGATGATGATCTTCACCGACCGCCAGCGTCTGGAGCAGGTGATCAAGAACCTGCTGTCCAACGCGGTGAAATTCACCGAAAAAGGCGAAGTCAGCCTGACAGTTGCCAGTCAGCCCGCCGACGGTATTGCCTTTATCATTCGCGATACGGGGATTGGCATTGCCGCGGATCAGCAGGACGGTATTTTCGAAGCCTTCCGCCAGGCCGATGGCACCACCAATCGTCGTTACGGCGGCACCGGCCTGGGCTTGTCGATTTCCCGTGACCTGGCCGCTTTGCTCGGCGGCTCCATCAGCGTCACCAGCGAGCCGGGGCAGGGCAGTGTGTTCACCCTGGTGTTGCCGCAGCAATACGTTGAACCGGGCGAAGAGCCTGTCGAACCGATGAGAGCCACGCCGGTTGCCATAACACCGAGAGTAACGCCCGCCGCGCCGGTGCCGTTGATTGCCGAAGTCGATATTCCGCGTTTCGACGACGATCGCACCAAAGCGCCATTCGCCACGCGTTGCATTCTGGTGGTGGAAGACGAGCCGAACTTCGCCAATATCCTTTACGACCTGGCGCATGAGCTTGGTTATCAGTGCCTGGTGGCGCACGGGGCGGACGAGGGTTACGACCTGGCCAGGGAATTCATCCCGGACGCCATTCTGCTGGACATGCGTCTGCCGGATCATTCCGGGTTGACTGTGTTGCAACGCCTGAAGGAACACGCCGAAACCCGACACATTCCGGTGCATGTGATTTCCGTGGAAGACCGGGTCGAAGCCGCGATGCACATGGGGGCCATTGGTTACGCGGTCAAACCGACCACCCGCGAAGAACTCAAGGACGTGTTTGCCCGCCTTGAGGCCAAGCTGACCCAGAAAGTCAAACGCGTCCTGCTGGTCGAAGACGATGATTTGCAGCGCGACAGCATTGCCCGGCTGATCGGTGACGAGGACATCGAGATCACTGCCGTTGGCCTGGCACAAGATGCGCTGGACCTGCTGCGCACGACGATTTTCGATTGCATGATCATCGACCTGAAGCTACCGGACATGCTCGGCAACGACTTGCTCAAGCGCATGTCCACGGAAGATATCTGCTCGTTCCCTCCAGTGATCGTCTACACCGGGCGCAACCTGACCCGGGACGAAGAAGCCGAGCTGCGCAAGTATTCGCGCTCGATCATCATCAAGGGGGCGCGCTCGCCAGAGCGTTTGCTCGATGAGGTGACACTCTTTCTGCACAAAGTCGAATCCGGGTTGTCCCATGAACGCCAGAGAATGCTCAAGACCGCGCGCAGCCGCGATAAGGTCTTCGAGGGTCGTAAGGTGCTGCTGGTGGACGACGATGTACGCAACATCTTCGCCCTCACCAGTGCCCTGGAGCAAAAGGGTGCAGTCGTGGTCATCGGCCGGAACGGCCGTGAAGCGATTGAAAGACTGAATGAAGTCGAGGATATCGATCTGGTGTTGATGGACGTGATGATGCCGGAGATGGATGGCTACGAAGCCACTATCGAGATCCGCAAGGACCCGCGCTGGCGCAAGCTGCCGATCATTGCGGTGACGGCCAAGGCCATGAAGGACGATCAGGAGCGCTGCTTGCAAGCGGGCTCCAACGATTACCTGGCCAAGCCCATCGACCTGGATCGCCTGTTCTCGCTGATTCGCGTGTGGTTGCCGAAGATGGAACGCATTTAGTGGAAAAGAACACTGAAATCGAATTGCGCTTGTTGATCGAGGCGATATACCTCAAATACAGCTATGACTTTCGCGATTACTCCGGTGCTTCGATCAAACGCCGGGTCAATCACGCGTTGAGCCAGTTCGAGTGCACGACCATTTCAGCGTTGCAGGAAAAGGTCCTGCACGACCCGGCGGCATTCATGCAGTTGTTGCAACTGCTGACGATCCCGGTCAGCGAAATGTTCCGCGACCCTTCGCATTTCCTGGCGATTCGCAGGGAAGTGGTGCCGCTGCTCAAGACTTACCCCTCGATCAAGATCTGGATTGCCGGTTGCAGCACCGGTGAGGAGGTCTATTCGATGGCCATTCTGCTGCGCGAAGAAGGCTTGCTCGATCGCACCATCATCTATGCCACCGACATCAATCCGCGCTCGCTGGATAAAGCCAAGCAAGGGATTTTCTCCATGGAGAGTGTCCGCGCCTACACTCATAACTACCAGCAGGCAGGTGGCCAGGGTTCGTTCGCCGAGTACTACACGGCGGCTTACGGTTACGCCATTTTCGACAAGACCCTGTGTGAGAACGTGACCTTCGCCGATCACAGCCTGGCGACTGACAGTGTTTTTTCAGAAACTCAATTGATTTCGTGCCGTAATGTTTTGATTTATTTCAATAAAAAGCTTCAGGATCGTGCTTTCGGTTTGTTCCATGATTCCCTTTGCCATCGAGGATTTCTGGTGCTGGGCAGCAAGGAAACCCTGGATTTCTCGTCTTACGGCAACCAGTTCGAACCGTTGGTCAAACAAGAACGGGTCTACCGAAAATCATGAACAGTGCAGCGGATCTGCCTTCTATAGAGGCTATTGTGATCGGCGCCTCGGCCGGCGGAGTGGAGGCATTGCTGAATATCCTCGGCTCACTGCGAGAGGGCTTCAAACTGCCGATCATTGTGGTTTTGCACTTGCCGGACGTACGTCGCAGTCATCTGGTCGAGGTGTTCGCACGGCGGGTAGCCATGCCTGTGCGGGAAGCCTGCGACAAGACGCTGGTCGAAGCGGGAACGCTGTATTTCGCGGCTCCGGGTTATCACTTGTCGGTGGAGCAGGACCGCAGTTTTTCCTTGAGCCTGGAAGCCCGCGTGCATTATTCGCGACCGGCCATCGATTACCTGTTCGAGTCAGCCGCCGATGCCTACGGTTCAACGCTGGCCGCGGTGTTGTTGACCGGCGCCAACCGTGATGGTGCCCGCGGCCTGGCCCAGGTCAAGCGTCGTGGAGGCATGACCATCGTTCAGGACCCGGACGAAGCCCAGGTCGCGACCATGCCCCGGGCGGCGCTTGATATACACCAGCCGGACCATATTCTCCCTATTCGCGGCATCGGCCGTCTGCTTGTCGAGCTGGAACGAATCGCATGCTAAGTAATATCCAGGCCAAACTGCTGATCGTCGACGACTTGCCGGAGAACTTGTTGGCGCTCGAAGCGTTGATCAAGCGCGAAGACCGTATCGTCTATAAAGCCTTGTCCGCCGACGAAGCCTTGTCGCTGTTACTGCAACACGAGTTCGCCATGGCCATTCTCGACGTGCAAATGCCCGGCATGAACGGCTTCGAACTGGCCGAGCTGATGCGCGGTACGGAAAAGACCAAGAACATTCCGATCGTGTTCGTCAGTGCGGGCGGTCGTGAACTGAACTACGCGTTCAAGGGCTATGAAAGCGGCGCCGTGGATTTCCTCTACAAGCCGCTGGATATCCATGCGGTCAAGAGCAAGGTCAACGTGTTCGTCGAACTGTATCGCCAAAGCAAGGCGATGAAACAACAGGTCGAAGAGCTGGAGCAAAGCCGCCGCGAGCAGGAAGCGCTGCTCAAGCAGTTACAGAGTACCCAGCTGGAACTGGAGCAAGCGGTGCGCATGCGCGATGACTTCATGTCCATCGTTGCCCACGAAGTCCGCACGCCACTCAATGGCCTTATCCTCGAAACCCAGTTGCGCAAGATGCACCTGGCCCGGGACAACGCGGCGGCGTTCACCCTGGACAAAATGCACGCGATGGTCGATCGCGATGAGCGGCAGATCAAAAGCCTGATTCGCTTGATCGAGGACATGCTCGATGTGTCGCGCATTCGCACGGGCAAGTTGTCGATCCGACCGACGCGCTTCGATCTGTCGGCGCTGGTTCGCGACTTGTTGCAGAACTTTGCACCACAGATCGATGCTGCCGAGTCCTCGGTCACCCTGGAGGCCGAGCAACCGGTGCTGGGCAGCTGGGACGAATTTCGCATTGAACAGGTGATGTCCAACCTGCTGACCAATGCTTTGCGCTACGGCGCCAAGAGTCCGATCACCGTTAAGGTGTACAGTGAGAGTGGTCAGGCTTGGGTGGAAGTGCGCGATCTGGGGATCGGCATCGGCGAAGAGAACCAGAAGCGTATTTTCCAGCAGTTCGAACGCGTCACGGCTAAACACGCTGTCGCGGGGCTGGGCCTGGGGTTGTTTATTTCCGAGCAGATTGTGGCCGCCCATGGCGGTTTTATTACCGTCGAAAGCCGGATTGGCGAAGGCGCCTTGTTTCGCGTTTGTCTGCCGCTGTAGGAAAACAGCCAGATAAACGCAACCTCTGATCGACCCCACGGTCGTATCAGCAGCTATTGACCGAACAAAGGCTTCCCATGAGTGAAGATGCACAAGACGTCGTATTGATCGTCGAAGATGACCCCTCGATTTTGATGGTGCTGTCTGCCTATCTGTCGGGTGAGGGCTACCGGGTATTGCAGGCCGAAAACGGCGAGCAGGCCTTCGAAATTCTGTCGAGCAAACCGCACCTGGACATGATGATCACCGATTTCCGCCTGCCGGGCGGGATCTCTGGCGTGCAGATTGCGGAACCTGCCGTGAAGCTGCGACCGGAGCTCAAGGTGATCTTTATCAGCGGTTATCCGCAGGAGATCCGCGAGACGGACAGCCCGATCACCCGTAAGGCGCCGATCCTGGCCAAGCCGTTTGATCTGGATGTGCTGCAGGAGCTTATGCAGGAAATGCTCTCGTAAGACCTGTCGGGGGATTTCGGCACCAAACCTTCAGGTGGGGGCAGCCGTGAACTGCGATCTTTTGAAATACTTGAAAAATCAGAAGATCGCAGACGCGGCGGATGCGACTCACCAGTGGGAGAGTGCACCCATCAAGCGAAGCTCATCCTGGATTCAATCGTCGACGTCAATTCAAGCAGCTGCGCGCAGAGATCTGTGTACTCAGTGGAACAGCTTATGACTTCACCCAAAAAGTCTGAGTTGTCTTGAGGGATATCCGTGACGCGCTCTCCAGGTTGTTTCGTATATCGATAATCTCGCACGTCGATTCCGAGCTCGGCCGCGATTTGCCCAATGTCCGGAAGCGCAGTCAAAACCCCTGACACCGGTGCTTTAATCAGCCGAATACCGGAGTAGCACAGAGGATCTGGCGACCTCTCGTCGACAACGCCAGTGACAGCCCACCGCACCCAGATCTCCCAGGGATCCAGATTTTTAAACGACAACGCAGCCAAGTCCCAAATGTGCAGGCCGGCTGGCCGCATGTTTGTTTCTACTGCGGCAGTGAGTCCGGGGCGCGAGAATATTTCGTTGTGGTAGGCGCCGCCGTCTGGAACCAGTCGCCGCATGTGATTCCCGGCGGCGTCAACCTGACGACGGATATCTTCTGGCAATGGTGCAGGCACAATTTGTTGTACTTCTGCGCGGTATAGCCCCGTTGTTGTATGTTTCTCCGTTATCCACGAGCATCCCGCCACGTAATCCCAACTGTACTCTTGAGCATTCTCGATCAATTCTTCGACGATAATTCCACTGTCGTGATATTGCCTTAAGTCTGCCCAGATGATTTCGCAGTGCTCGATGGAGGGGACGACATGGCAACCACGACTATTTCCTTCGTTCACCGGCTTGACGAAAGCTCGCCCACCGAGCTCAGCTACAGCGTTCTGGAACTGCGCCTTTGATCGTACATGAACGCAACGAACAGGTTTGTACGCTGGAACGTGAGCTTTACTTTGTGCGTCCCGGTTGCGAAACGCATGCTTGTCGAGGCCTGCAAGTGCATCGTGCGGCGTTACTCCAGCAAGCCCGAAATGCTTGGCCAGTGTGGCGCCAAGCAGCACGCCACGGTCTGAAAATGGCAGGATGCCGATGGTTTTGAGCTCAAGCCGATCAAGCTCTGCGCACACCCATCGAGTCGACGTTTCTACGGCGTCATTCCCAAGGGGGCACGCGACTAATTCATCGGCGGCGTGACGATCGGCTTCTTCGATCTTTTCTGTCACAAGTAATAACTTCGCGTCGAAGAGTTGATGGCAAGCTCGTTGAATTTTGGGGATGTCGTAAATACGGACGTTGTTGTATCCAACGACGATCAAGCATTTTTCCATGTCGGTCTTATCCTTTGATTGAGGCGCAATGAACGTATTCGACTCCGATAGCTGCACGTCAGCTAATACTGAGCACCGGCTCCAAGCCCTCGATTCGTTGTATTCCCAGACCCGGCTTATCACTCAAGAGAAGCGTATTTATCGACATCGTCGCGCCACCGATTACGGGATTGCGAGTGATCAACGCCATAACGTCGAGATCAATGAATCTGAAATTCCTGCCTGAGCAAAAACTCGCCATTGCAGCTATCGCGATGGGAGACTCCATGAGACACGTCGCCGCACAAATCCTGGAGTGCAGGCGAGCGAGGTCGTAAGCCGATCTTGCGGAGCGGATACCCCCCAGCTTCATCAGTTTTATGGCGAGCCCGTCTACAATTCCGTGTTTTACCAAATCGGCTGCGTCAAGTAGCGATGAGCAACTCTCATCTGCCAGCACAGGAACACGCGAGGCGGCGGTGACTCGACCAAGGCAGGACCTCTCGGTAAATAGCACAGGTTGTTCTATAAAAGAGAGATTCATTGCGGTAGCTTCGACATGTTCGGCAAATCTCAGCGCATCGTTTTCACTCCATGCCTGATTGGCGTCGACTCCGATTTCAATATGTCCCCCAACCGAGCGACGGATCTCTCGAACCCGTCGGAGGTCGTCCTCAATACCCTGTTCGGAGCCAAGTTTAAGCTTCAAGGTAGTGAAACCGTTGCTGACAGCGGCAGCAGCATCGCTCACCATCTCATCAAGCGTGTTGTGGGAAATCGAGATGCCCGTCGTTATCTGCTGGCTGTCACCACCCAGGAAACGATAAAGCGGAAGGCCGGCGGCTTGAGCCATAAGGTCGTGTAGCGCTATGTCGATTGATGCTTTTGCGGCTGTGTTCCCGGCAATGGAATGATCCTGCGACGTTAGGATCGCTTCAAACTTCGAAACATCCTTGCCCATCAAGGTGGGTGCAAATACGTTTCTTACTGCCGATATTATCGAATCGACGCTTTCGCCGTTCATTCGCAAAGAGGGTGTACCTGCTCCGTAGCCACGCAAGCCGCAATCCGTCTCTATCTCGATGACCACGTCCTCGATGTATTGAACACGGCGAAGGCATGACACAAACGGTTTTCGAAGGGGGATGCGCAGCAAACTGATGGACACTCTGTTAATTCGCATCGTATTTCCTGAGTTTCGGTCGATAAGCCGAGCTTGAATTTAGAATGATCATCACCGCAACAACGATGAAAGCCATCCCGGTCAATGCCAGGATTGGGCCAGATATTTCCAGAGGGGCGTAACGTGAGACCAGGGCGCTTAGTCCTCCACCAGCCCCGACCGCAAGCTCTTTGATAAAAAGACAGTTGTCTTTCGCTCCAAATACGTCCAGGTAGCTGGCAAAACATTCAACTAACGAGAGCATCATTACCCATACAAGTGCGCCGGTGAATGTCGCTGCATGGAAAGGCCCGGGCAGCGCTATTACGCAGAGGCCGCAGAACATTGCCAGCCACGTGGTGATCATCGAAACTCTGTCACCGGTGAACTTGCCCATAACGCTGATAACTGGTTTTTGAAGAATGACGATGAACACGCTACTGGCCAAGACAACCATTCCATACCACGGGGCGAGTGATCCAGTTGTCGACACAATATATTGGGGCAGCAGGGTAAACGGGCTGTACAGTTTGATGCCCATTGTTAAACCCAGGAGCACCCATGCCAATTGAATGGATCTGGACGCAGTGCTTCCTGCGGGTAATTCGACACAGGTCCGGGAGGAAACGATACTTCGAGCCACATACGCCGCCAGTAACAGAAGTATGAAGCTTGTCAGCGCTATTACAGTGTTGTTTTGGGCTGGAATTGAAAGAGCGATGCCGGCCAGGATGACACCTGAGTTTATTGCAACCTTGTTTCGCGCCGCTGCACCGATGTTTTCGGAGGCGTACGCTCTAATCAGATAACCCGCCACGCTAACACCGGTCGCCAGACATATCGCTCCCGCAATGAGGAATATCTGGCCTGGGATCAAGAGTAATACAGCACCCAACGCGGCTAACAATGTAGCTGCCAGGATTGCGTTAGCCCTGAAGTGCGTAAAAAAGAACGGCGAAAAAACCAGAAAAAAGCGACTACCGAAAACAAGTATCGCATTCGAAATGGGATCAAACCAGACGGTAGCGCGACCCAGAATCGTGTAGAACGAAGTCGCAATAATGAGTCGAACGATGAAGGCTCCTTTCATTGGATATCCTTATGGTAGGCATACAACGATGTGTTTCTGAAATTCAAGCGAGGGCCGTACTTCTGACTGCTTTAGAGATACGCGTCATATCCGGGTGATAAAGACAAATTGTGTCTCGGTCCTTTGCTACGAAACAACAGGCGGGGTGTTTCGTTGAGCTTTATCCTCCGTGCATGAGTGGCTGCGGTATGGATGTCCAGATTTAAAATGGGACGGGCATGCAGCACCTTATGGTTCGCTAAAATAAGAAAGGTACCCGTGGTAGCGGCTGAACAGATCGGGGTCCACGACGGTATTCGCTGCCTTATGATTCGAATCAATTGACTGTCGACAGGGTTGGTTGGCACCATACGCGCGCCGATATCAGTATCAATACGGAAGTCGAGGTAAACCTGTATTCCGTAGGTTGGATCGTACTGGATCAGTTTTCTCTCATGACTTTTCAAAAGTTCAACGTTTTTTCCCGATCGAAAGCGTGCGCTCATTTGCGCAAGTTGCTTCAGCTCTGTATCACTGAGACAGTCAATAATATTCTTAGCAAGAAAACACTGTGTTGGCGTGCATGTCTCATCGCGACAGACGGTTAGTGCGAGAAGATCGGTTGATTCAACTTCGTACAGATCATCGGAATGAGGCGTGATGTCACCATAACCATTTCCCCAGTTTCGATACTTTTCGGCATTTTCTTTGAGGAATATCGCTTTATGATTTTCATAAGGATACTTGATGTCCCGAAGATGGAAAAGTTCGCACAATGCTTCGTGAACTATAAAGGCGAGGCGGTAATTGTCCGTTCGGAACACGCCTGTCAAGCATACTGCTGAGACGCCATTCTTTCCGACACTATCAAAGTAACGCTTGTCGTCTTCACGCAATGTATCGCTGAACAGGGAAATTAGCTGAAGCTTCAAAGCGTGATTTGACAGGTCGGGCTGGTGATTTGTCCACCAGACTTCAACTGGGTCACAGATATATCCTACGTCTCGCGTGAAAACTCGCTCATGACGTAGGTGGTCGTGTATGAACTTCGGAGTCAATTCCATTTAAAGTTCCTTTTAAAACGAATTTTGGAGATATCCATATCTCGCGCAGCGCATACAGATTTTGTATTGCGCCATGGTGCAATACAAAATTAAACAGAAAACCAGGTGGTTTAACTTGCGTGTTTATATTCTTTGAGTTCGTCGCCGTTAACATCGCTTCTAAGATTGGACCCCAAGGCGAAATTTAGGCAATACAAAATTAATGTATAAATATTACGGCGCGAATCAGATTCGGGGCTATCAAAGAAGGGTACTGGCCGTGCCAAGAAGAGGCCGGTTCAGTCCTGCGATCCGCTGTCAGCTACTGTTCCACCGCTCTAGCGCAGCAGTCAGCGACCCCTATGGGGGTGAAAAGTGAACCTGACCCATGGACGCAGACGTCTCACACGCGGATCATCTCCCGCACCTTCGCCGTCAACAGGTCGAAGGTGAAGGGCTTCGTGATCATCTGCATGCCTGGATCAAGGAAGCCACCGCGCACCGCCGCGTGCTCGGCGTAGCCGGTGATGAACAACACCTTCAGATCAGGCCGGTATTGCCGGCCGATTTCCGCCAGTTGCCGGCCATTCATGCCGGGCAATCCAACGTCGCTGATCAACAGATCGATGCGCTGCCCGGAATCGAGAATCGGCACTGCGCTGTTCGCATCGCCCGCCTCGACGAAGGCATAGCCCAGGTCACTCAAGACTGTACTGACCAACACCCGCACCGCCGGATCGTCCTCGACGATCAGCACCGTTTCGCCATTGCGCGCGAACGGAGCGTGCTGGACGTTCACCGGGCTGTCCTTAGGCAGGTCACCGTCGAATCGCGGCAGAAACAGACTCACCGTGGTGCCTTCGCCTACTTCACTGTGAATGGCGACGTGGCCGCGTGATTGCTTGCTGAAGCCATAGATCATCGACAATCCAAGGCCTGTGCCCTGACCGATAGGCTTGGTGGTAAAGAACGGGTCAAAGGCCCGGTTGACGGTGCTTTGCGGCATGCCACACCCGGTATCCGTGACGCTCAGCACCACGTAATCACCCGGTTGAAGGTTGCTTTGCGTCTCGGTGAAGTCGCGGTCCAGATACTGATTGCTGGTTTTTACCACCAGTTTGCCGCCATCGGGCATCGCATCCCGAGCATTGATCACCAGATTGAGCAGGGCGCTTTCCAGTTGATTGGGGTCAGCCTCGGCCACCCAGAGTTGCTCGTTCAGCTGCATGTCCAGCTGAATGGTTTCGTTGATGCTGCGCTGAAGCAGTTCGCCCATGGACACCACCAGGGTATTCATCTCCACGGGTTTGGAGTCCAGCGACTGACGCCGGGAGAACGCCAGCAGGCGGTGGGTCAGGCCCGCCGCGCGGTTGGCTGAGGTCACGCCGAGGTCGATCAGGCTGTCCAGATCCTCGGTGCGCCCACGGGCCAGACGTCGGCGCAGCAGCTCAAGGCTGCCGATGATGCCGGTCAACATGTTGTTGAAGTCGTGGGCAATGCCACCGGTGAGCTGGCCGACCGCTTCCATCTTCTGCGATTGGCGCAGGGCTTCTTCATTGTGTCGCAGCTGGGCGGTGCGTTCCTCGACCTGCTGTTCAAGGGTTTCGAGGGTGTTTTGCAGTCGCAATTCGCTTTGACTCAAATCGATCAGCCGGTCCCTGGCTTCGTACTGTCGTCGACGACCGCGCAATGCGGTGGTCACCAGGCTGATCAACGTGACCGGGTGAAAAGGGCGCTCAAGAAAGGTCACGTTCCCCAGCTGTGGGCCGTAGCGCGACGCCGGGTTCTGTTCCGGGCCGCCATGGTAGGTCATCAATACAATCGGCAGGTCGGACCAGGCCGGCTGTTGCTCGATCAGCCCGAGCAGCGGTTCAAGATCACCGCCCTGCAAGGCCTCGGAAGAGATCAGCAGTAATCCTGCCCCTTGCTGCAGTTCGCTGCACAACGCCACCAGGTCCCGAGTAATGACCCCGTCGTAACCCGCTTCATTGAGCATCATCAGCGCAATCTGGCTGTCGCGACCCAGCGGCGCGAGAATGATTGCACGCTCGGACATCGCTTCCCGGGCGATCACGGGCTTTGTTCCTCAAGCAGAGGATTGCTGGCACCCAGATAGGTCGGGACACCGCGCAATACCCCCTGAAATGCATCCAGCGGTTCACCAATGGTCATGCCCTGAGCGCTGATGCGGTATTCACGAATGGTCGATTCATGGCTGCCCGTGCGTTTCTTGATGATCGAAATCGCCCGGCGCACCTTGCCCAGTGCCTCGAAGTAGCGCAGCAGGACGACCGTGTCGGCCAGATAGGTGATGTCCACGGGGGCCTGCATGTCACCGACCAGTCCATGCTGGGCGACGGTCATGAAGGTCGCGGCACCCTGGCGATTGAGGTACAGCAGCAACTCGTGCATGTGCAGTACCAGGGCGTTTTCTTCGGGCATCGCTGCCTGATAGCCATTGATGCTGTCGATCACCACGGTTTTGATGTTGCGCTCATCGACGCAGCGACGAACCCGGTAGGAAAACTCCCCGGGGGACAACTCGGCCGCGTCCACTTGCTCGATCAGCAGGTTGCCGGTGTCTTGCAACGCCTGGAGGTCGATGCCAATGTTCTTCATGCGTTCGAACAGCAACCCGAGCTCTTCATCAAAAATAAACAGCGCGGCTTTTTCGCCACGGGCCACGGCGGCAGCGGCGAAGATCATCGAGATCAGCGATTTGCCGGTACCGGCCGGGCCGAGGATCAACGTGCTGGACCCGGTCTCGATCCCGCCACCGAGCAGGGCATCCATTTCCTTGATGCCGCTGGACAGTTGCTGACGGATATAGCGACCGCGATGCTCGGCAGCCACCAGGCGCGGAAACACATGAACGCCATCGCCCATGATGGTGAAGTCGTGAAACCCGCCACGGTACTTCTGGCCACGGTATTTCACCACACGGACTCGCCGGCGCTCGGCGCCATAATTTGGGGTCAGTTCCTCAAGGCGAATGACGCCGTGGGCCACACTGTGCACGGTTTTGTCGAGGGATTCGGTGGTCAGGTCGTCCAGCAACACCACCGTGGCGTCATAGCGCACGAAGTAGTGTTTGATCGCGAGGATCTGGCGACGGTAGCGCAATGAGCTTTGGGCCAGCAGACGGATCTCGGAAAGACTGTCGAGCACCACGCGGGTCGGCTTGACCCGTTCGACCACTTCGAAAATCTGCCTGGTGGCTTCGCCCAGTTCAAGGTCCGAGGAATACAACAAGCTCTGCTGATGCTCGGCATTGAGCAGGCTTTCCGGGGGCGTCAGCTCGAAGATGTGGATGTTTTCATCCAGCTCCCAGCCGTGGGACAACGCACCCTGTCGCAGCTCCCGCTCGGTTTCCGACAACGTGATGTACAACGAGCGCTCGCCGGCACGAGCGCCGGCCAACAGGAAATGCAAAGCGACGGTGGTTTTGCCGGTTCCGGGTTCCCCCTCCAGTAAAAACACATGCCCGCGGGACAAGCCACCGGCCAGGATGTCATCCAGACCTTCGATGCCGGTGGCGGCTTTTGCACTGATCAACTCGTTTGATGTAGACAAAAAATGCCCTCTCATGACTAGGGGAAGCGAGGCAGCAGGCCGTAGCGCCTGAATGGACTGCCTGTTCTCTTGACCCTTGGCCGAGACGACGAGTTCAACGAAATTTTTGCTGTTGTTAAAGCCCTTGCTGCAAGGCGGGGTCGTCGGGATTGAGTTGTTCAAGTTGCGCCAACAGAATCTGTACGTTTTGCAGCTGGCCGCTTTCTTTCCAGTAGTTGATCAACAGTACCCGGGCTCTTCGGTCGGCCGGGTGGCGCTGGACGATCTCCTGCAACTGTTTCTGCGCTGCTTCCAGTTCCTGTTCAGCGTGTAGCGTGGTGGCCAGGTCGTAGCGGTAATCCTTGTTGTCCGGCTCCAGTTCCACGGCTTTGGAAAGGCCGAGGAGGGCGAACTCACTTTGCCCGTGATGCAACAGCCAGAGTCCCAGGGCATGTTGCAGGTAGGCCGAGTCGGGCTGAGCCTTCAGTTGCTTGGCCAACAGTTGCCGGGCCGCATCGTTTTGGCCCAGGCGATCCAGCACGTCGATTTGCATCACCAGCGCGGGCAGGTTACCGGGCGCAAGACGCAAGGTGTTCTCCAGCGCCTGCTGCGCCTCTTTCAATTCGGCATTGTGCAGATGCAGCCGAGCCAGTTGATATTGGTTGTCGGCACTTTCCGGTTGACTCTTCAGGTCCTGTTCCCAGGCATCGATGGCTTGCTCCAGCGGCCCGAAGTACAAGCCGAGATCGTCCGGCGATAGCCCCAGCAAGGCATTCACGGCGGCATAGCGGACGCGCTGTTCGCTGTCATCGAGTAACGGGCCCAGCAGCAGGCTGCGCTGACCGCTGGGCACCAGACCGCTGATGCTTTTGATCGCCGCGATGCGCACGTCCGGTGATTCATGCTGCAAGTCCGCATCCGCCAGTTTCAGGGCTACGGAGCTGGGGTAGTTGGGCAGTTCGGCATGCAACCAGACGCGGCGTTTGGGCGATATATCAGGGCGGCCCAATTGCTGGTAGAGAACCCGCGCTGCACCCGGTTGGCCCGCGCGCGCCTGATTCAGCGCCTCGCTGTAGCCACGCTTGATCGCCTCCGGCACGGCGGGGGGTGTGCTGCGCAGGAAAAACCAGGCAAGGCCGATGGCAAACAGGACGCAGAGGCTGATGAGCAGGTAGCGGCGAGACTGGGGCATGCAGGAATCCGGGAGCTGGCAAGCTGTTGCAAAGGTGCCAGCTTCGGTCAGCCAAGGCTGTGAGTCAAACCCAGACTCAGTTCAATTCGTTAGTCAGGCAATTCGAGGCTGGCTGGCTTTTCAATGATTTTGCCTACAGGTTGCGTCGATATTGAAACCCGTCGAGGCGCCTTGGCAGTGACTACGCTTGCTGGAGATGACTCAATGAGCGCTCCCATGCAACCGCTGCTTCAGTACTTCAAGGCGATACTCAACCCCGGGTCCGGCGTGGCGTTGTTCGCTCTGCGGACCATCGTGGCCGGGCTGCTGACGTTGTATCTGGCGTTCCTGTTCGACCTTGAACAACCCAAGTGGTCGATCATGGCGGTGGTCATCGTCAGCCAGCCATTGGGTGGCATGGCCCTGGCCCGAAGTTTCGGCCAGGTCATCGGTACCACGCTAGGGGCGGTCGTGGCGGTGTTGATCATGGCGATCTTTCCCCAGGCGCCCCTGCCTTTCATCCTCACCCTGGCCTTGTGGCTGGCGCTGTGTACCGCCGGCGGCACCTTGTTGCGCTACACCAGTTCCCAGGCGTTTGTTTTGAGCGGGTACACGGCAGTGGTCGTGGCACTGCTGGCGGTACCCGATCAGGGCGGTACGTTCCTTCTAGCCGTCACCCGCGTGACCGAGACGCTATTGGCGGTGGCTTGTGTGTGCGTGGTCAGTCTGCTGACCGCGCGACCGGAAGCGGTGGCCCGGGATTACTTCGCCAAGATCGATCAGGTCATCAAGCTGCTCGCGACCCACGCTGCTGCCGTCATTCGAACCGAAGAAAGCGAGGCCGATTTCCATCGGCGGCAGATGCAACTGCTCGGCTCCATCAGCGCCCTGGAAGGTGTAAGGCGGCATTTGTATTACGACGCACCCCGATTGCGCAGCGCCAATGGTCTGGTGCAACTGCTGGGCAATCAGCTGGTGCTGCTAACCTCGCGGCTGACGGCGCTACGTCACCAGCGGCAACTGCTGGCCGAGCGCTGGAAAGGAGCGTTGCCCGAAGAGATACAGCGTTTGCGTGGCGAAGAACTGGCGTTTCTCGATGAATTGGCCCTGCAAGGGCGCTCACTGTCGACCGAAGCGCGGCACCCTTTCGCGGCGCTGCAACAGCGTTTCGATGATCAAGCCTATAAGGCAGAACAACTGACCGAGACGATGCCTGCCACGCTGCGTTCACTGGCCTGGTCACTGCGCTGGGAGCAGGCGCGGATGCTGGAGCAACTGGGGCAGATTCTGGAGCTGAGCGACGCGATTCAGGAAGGGCGTGCGGCCAGCAGCATGTTTCGCGGCCAGGAGAATCCGCTCCACCTGGATTTCACGTTGGCGGCAATGAACGCGATCCGCGCATTTACCGCGTTGCTGGTGGCCGGCCTGATCTGGATCGAGACCGCCTGGGACGGAGCGCGTGGCGGGATGATCGTGGCGGGAATTCTCTGTTCGCTGATGGCGACTTTTCCAAGGCCGTTGCTGGCCAGCCAAAGCTTCGCCAGGGGGCTGGGTCTGGCCTTGGTGGTCTCGGCGTTGTATCTGTTCCTGCTGATACCGATGATCAGTGACTTCGAGTTACTCGCCTTGTTGTTAACCCCATTGCTGTATGCCGTCGCGGTGGGGTTGTCCAGTCCGGCCACCACGGGCACAGGCATTGGTCTTGGACTGACGACAATGCTGTTGTTGGGCCCGCAAAACACGGAAATCGGCCAAAACAGTGCCATTCAGTGGTTCGAGTTTGCCGGTTCGTATGTCTGCGCAGCCGCGCTGGCGCTCAGTGTCTACGCCTTGATCTTCCCGTTCAGGCCCGATTTACGGATGCGTAGACTGTTCAATGAGAACTGTGAGCAGGTCCACGCATTGCTGAAGACGCCGGCCACCGATGAGCAGCAATTTGCGTTTGAAAGTCGCATGGTCGACAGCCTGACCATGATGTTGGGACTGTTGCCGGCCACCAACGACAAGCAATCGAGCGAGCTGTTCGAAGTCAGTCTCGGGTGCATGGCGCTGGGTGTGGCGTTGAACCAACTCAGGCAACAGGGGCAAAGCAACACCTTGCTCAGTACTGATCAGCAAAACCGTTTGCTGGCTGCGGTTCGTGAGACAGGACGATTGATTGCCGGGCGGCCCGGGATTGACCTTGAGCAGTTGCTCGGAAAGCTGCGTGTCTTGGGTGATGAAATGGACGACCTCCATTTAGACGTTCATGAACACCTGTGGTCGGTCTTCAGGATGCGCGTGGCGTTGTTGATCGTGGTGTCGTTTCTGGAGCGACATCGCCAACACTTTCAACCCGCAGAAACGGAAGGAGTGCCAGCCCTTGCCCATTGATTTCGAATTGGGTGGCGTCTACTTGCCGCCGATTGCCCAGGCGTTATTGCTGGCCTTGCCGATTTACTTGCTGCTGGACTGGATCTTGCGCCGTGCTGGCGTGCTGCGGTTCGTCTGGCATGAAGCCTTGTTCGAAGGCGCGTTGTACGCCTGCGTTTGCGCAACGCTGATTCTGGTGATGGGAGCTTGATGCGTTGAAGAAGATCCTTGCCCGACTCGTAACGGTGGCGGTGGTATTGCTGGCTTTTGTTCTCGGCTGGTTTGCCTGGGAGCATTACACCCGTGCGCCCTGGACCCGCGATGCACGGGTGCGTGCCGATGTGGTGACCTTGTCCGCCGATGTCTCGGGGCGCATCGTCGGCCTCGGCGTGCAGGACAACCAGCACGTGGAGAAAGGCCAGTTGCTGCTGGAGATCGACCCGGCGCGCTATGTCCTGGCGGTGGAGCATGCCAAACGCTCGGTGGAAGTGGCGAAAGCCGCCCTTGGTCAGTCCGAGGCAACGATTGTCGCCAGTGAAGCGCTGCTCCACCAGCGTCAGAGTGAAGAACGCCGACGGCGCACGCTCAAGCAGCGTTTCGCCATTTCTGGCGAAGAATGGGAGAAATCCAGCACGGAAGTGGCGGTGGCGCAGGCCGAGTTGCTGCGCAACCAGGCCAACCTCGGTTTGGCCCAGGCCAATGTGCAATTGGCAATCGCCGCATTGACCCAGGCCGAACTGGATTTGAAGCGCACGCGGGTCGAAGCGCCCGTCAGTGGTTACGTCACCAACCTGCTGACCCGTCAGGGTGACTATGCCGCGGCCGGTGGCGCGCTGCTGGCGCTGGTGGACAGCGACTCGTTTTATGTCAGCGGCTACTTTGAAGAAACCAAGCTGCCGCGAATCGAGGAGGGCGACCGGGTCAGGATCGAATTGATGAGCGGCGAAACCTTCGGCGGCACCGTGCAAAGCATTGCCTTCGCCATTTCCGACCGGGAGAACCTGCCCGGCGGTCGCCTGCTGGCCAACATCAACCCCAGTTACACCTGGGTCAAACTGGCACAACGGGTACCGGTGCGGATACAGATCGACGCCGATTACGCAGCCAAAAACCGACTGCGTGCCGGGACCACGGCCACCGTAACAATCCTGGAAACCCGCAATACTCAAGAACACCGCTAATCCCCTTGTGGGAGCGGGCTTGCTCGCGAATGCGGTGTGTCAGTCGACATAATCTTGCCTGACACACCGCCTTCGCGAGCAAGTCGGATCGCCGCACCGCCGCTCCCACAGGGATAGGCGTTGAATTCGGGATCGGCAAAAAAAAGCCCCGCGACCGAATGAGGCGCAGGGCAAAGGAATTGGCTGGTTGCGACCAACCAAAAGGAGCTCGTTAAAACTTTACTTGCTGGCGACCGTCTCTGGTTGCCAGCCACCGCCCAGGGCTTTGTAAATCGCGACAATGCCGCGATACAGATCGACTTCGGCCTGGGCCTGAGTGTCTTCGGCCGCCAGGCGCTCACGCTGGGCGTCGAGCAGGACGAGGAAGTCCGCCGTGCCTTCGCGGTAGCGAATTTGGGCGAGGTCGGCCGCGGCGCGGCTGGATTCGCTCTGACGGATCAGCGAGATCAGGCGTTGTTGGCGTTTGCCGTAGTCGCTAAAGGCGTTTTCCGATTCTTCCAGCGCCAACAGTACTTGCTGCTCGTAGGTCGCCAAGGCGCCTTCGGCATCCGCATCGGCACCCCGTAGACGAGCGCGCACGCTGCCAAGGTCGAACGCCGCCCAGGTAATGCTTGGGCCCAGTGCCCAGGCGTTGGCCGCCGAAGAACCGATTTGCGAACCGCGCCCGGCGGTGAAGCCGAGGAAGCCGCTGAGGCTGACCCGTGGGAACAAATCAGCCTTGGCCACGCCGATTCGGGCGGTGGCGGAGGCCAGTTTGCGCTCGGCGCTGAGAATGTCCGGGCGACGTTGCAGCAGTTCACCCGGATCACCGATCGGCAGGGCCTTGGCGATCGCCGGCAAGTCTTTTGGACTCAGGTCGACGGTCAGCTTGTCAGGACGTTCACCCAACAGAGTGGCGATGCGGTTTTTCTGCCGAACCTGTTCGGCCTGCAATTGCGGCACGCTGGCTTCGACGGACGCCAGGCGTGCATCGGCGCGAACCACATCGAGCTGATCGCCGACGCCGGCATCACGCAGGCTGACGGTGATCTTGCTCGATTCCTGCTGGTTGTTCAGGTTGGCCAGGGCGATCTTTTCCCGCAGCTGCGCACCGCGCAGTTGACCGTAGGCATCCACCAGTTCGGCAATCATCGAGACTTGCAGTTGGTACAGATCGGCTTCGAGCGCTTGCTGTTCGGCGTCGGCGGATTCCAGGTTGCGCTGGATACGGCCAAACAGGTCGATCTCCCACGCCATGTCCAGGCCCAGGTCGTAGCGTTCGCTATTGACCCGCTTGGTGGTCTGGCCCGGGATCTGACCCTTGGCCAGGTCACTGCTGGCCCGGCTGGTGATGGTTGGCATGGCGTCATTGCTGACGTCATCACGAATCGCTCGCGCTGCTTTCCAGCGGGCAAAGGCCACGCGCAAATCACGGTTGCCTTTCAGCGATTGAGTCACCAACTGGTTGAGGGTCGGGTCTTCGAACTGCTGCCACCAGATGCCTTCGAAACGCGAGCGGTCGAAGTTCTTCTGACCGGCGCTGCCATCGGTGGCGGTGGTGATGTTGGCCGGCTCAGTGGCTGGAGTCTTGTAGTCCGGGCCGACGGCACAGGCACTCAGGGCCAGTACCAGAAGGCTCGGCAGGAAGGCTTTCAGACTCATTGTTGCGCCTCCAGTTGGTTTTCCAGTTTTAGCGCCTTGGCCGCTTTGCGCTTTTCACCGCGCTCCACAAAGTTACGAATCAGTACGTAGAACACTGGCGTCAGCAACAGACCGAAGAAGGTCACCCCGAGCATCCCGGAGAACACTGCCACACCCATGGCATGACGCATTTCGGCACCGGCACCGCTGGAGAACACCAGAGGCACAACACCCATGATGAACGCGAAGGATGTCATCAGGATCGGGCGCAGACGCAGACGGCAAGCTTCGAGCACCGCAGCCAGCGGGTTCATGCCTTCGTCCTGCTGTTTATCCTTGGCAAACTCGACGATCAGAATCGCGTTCTTACAGGCAAGTCCCACCAGTACGATCAAGCCGATCTGGGTGAAGATGTTGTTGTCGCCTCCCGAAGCAATCACACCGGTGATGGCCGACAGCAGGGTCATCGGTACGATCAGGATCACCGCCAGTGGCAGGCTCCAGCTTTCGTATTGCGCCGCGAGTACCAGGAACGCCAGCAGCACGCAGAGCGGGAACACGAACAGTGCGGTGTTGCCGGACAGAATCTGCTGGTAGGTCAGGTCCGTCCACTCGTAGGTCATGCCGTTCGGAAGTTCTTCCTTGAGCAGTTTCTCGATGGCCGCTTGAGCCTGGCCGGAGCTGTAGCCTGGGGCTGCCGCGCCGTTGATTTCTGCGGTGATGAAGCCGTTGTAGTGCATCACGCGGTCCGGGCCCGAGGTGTCGCTGACCTTGATGAAGGTCGCCAGCGGGATCATCTCGCCTTTGTTGTTACGCACTTTCAGCTGACCGATCTGGTCCGGTTCGAGACGGAACTGCTGTTCAGCCTGAACGTTGACCTGGTAGGTGCGACCGAAGCGGTTGAAGTCGTTGGCATACAGCGAACCCAGATAGATCTGCAGGGTGTCGAAGATGTCGCTGACGGCCACGCCGTGGGTCTTGGCTTTTTCGCGGTCGATAGCGGCATCGACTTGCGGCACGTTCACGGTGTAGCTGGTGAACAGGGCGGCCAGTTCCGGCACGTTGTGGCTCTTGGTGATGATGTTCATGGTTTCTTTGTACAGCTCGTCATAGCCCAGGTTGCCCCGGTCTTCGATCTGCAGACGGAAACCACCAATGGTGCCCAGGCCTTGTACCGGCGGCGGCGGGAAGATCGCCATGTAGGCTTCCTGAATCCCGGCGTACTGGCCGTTCAAGGCACCGGCAATCGCACCGGCAGACATGCTCGGGTCTTTACGCTGGTCGAACGGTTTCAGGGTAACAAACACGATGCCGGCGTTAGGGCTGTTGGTGAAACCGTTGATCGACAGGCCCGGGAAGGCCACGGCACTTTCCACGCCCGGCTGTTTCAGGGCGAGATCGGACATGCGTTTGATCACGTCTTCGGTACGGTCCAGGCTCGAGGCATCCGGCAGTTGCGCGAAGGCCACCAGGTATTGCTTGTCCTGGCCGGGTACGAAACCGGTCGGGGTGTTGGCGAAACCGAAGAAGGTCAGCACCATCAGGCCTGCGTACAGCAGCAGGGCTATGCCGCTGCTGCGGATAACCCGGCCCACGGTGCCGACATAACCATGGCTGGCCTTGTCGAAGAAGCGGTTGAACGGACGGAACAGCCAGCCACCGAAAATCTTGTCGAGGACCTTGGAGAAACGGTCCTTCGGTGCGTCATGGCTTTTGAGCAACACTGCAGCCAGGGCAGGCGACAGGGTCAGCGAGTTGAACGCCGAGATCACAGTCGAGATCGCAATGGTCAGGGCGAACTGCTTGTAGAACTGCCCGGTCAACCCGGAGATGAAGGCCGCCGGGATAAACACCGCACACAGCACCAGCGCCGTCGCGATGATCGGGCCGGTTACTTCACGCATCGCACGTTTGGTTGCTTCGACCGGCGTCAATCCCAGTCCGATATTTCGCTCGACGTTCTCCACCACCACGATGGCGTCGTCCACCACGATACCGATGGCCAATACCAGGCCGAACAGTGACAGGGCGTTCAGCGAGAAGCCGAACAGGTGCATCACGGCAAACGTACCGATCAGCGAAACCGGCACCGCCACCAATGGAATGATCGAGGCGCGCCAGGTTTGCAGGAACAGGATCACCACCAGCACAACGAGGATCAGCGCTTCGAAGAGGGTGTGCACCACCGCCTCGATGGAACCACGCACGAAGATCGTCGGGTCATAGACGATGCTGAAGTCCATGCCTTCCGGGAAGCCCTTTTTCAGCTCCGCCATCTTGTCGCGCACTTCGTTGGAGATTTCGATTGCGTTGGAACCAGGGCGCTGGAAGATCGGGATCGCCACTGCCGGTTGGTTGTTCAGCAGCGAACGCAATGCGTATTGGCTGGAACCCAACTCAATGCGAGCGATATCTTTCAGGCGAGTGATTTCACCGTTTTCGCCGGAGCGAATGATGATGTTCTCGAACTCTTCTTCAGAAACCAGACGACCTTGCGTGTTGACCGACAGCTGGAACGCTGTGGCATTCGGCGCGGGTGGCGCACCCAGTGCACCGGCAGCCACTTGACGGTTCTGTTCACGAATCGCAGTCACGACATCGGTCGCAGTCAGATTGCGCGAAGCAGTCTTGTTCGGATCGAGCCAGACCCGCAGCGAGTAATCGCCCATGCCGAACAGCTGCACATCACCGACACCGCCCAGACGCGCCAGCTCATCCTTGATGTTGAGCAAGGCGTAGTTGGACAGGTAGAGCATGTCGTAGCGTTTGTCCGGCGAGGTCAAGTGCACAACCATGGTCAGGTCGGGCGAAGCCTTGTCCACGGTGATACCAATGCGCGTCACTTCTTCTGGAAGTTTCGGCTCGGTCCGGGTCACGCGGTTCTGCACCTGTACCTGTGCGTTGTCCAGGTCGGTGCCCAGCGCAAAGGTGATGGTCAGGGTGATCTTGCCGTCAGCGGTGGACTGCGAGGACATATACAGCATGTTCTCGACGCCGGTGATGGCTTGCTCCAATGGAGCGGCCACGGTTTCACCGATGACTTTAGGGTTGGCACCCGGGAAGTTCGCACGAACCACAACGGTCGGCGGTACCACTTCCGGGTATTCGCTGATCGGCAACTGGAACAGCGAGATGGCGCCGGCGATCAGGATCAGCAGCGAAAGTACCGCTGCAAAGATCGGCCGTGAAATGAAGAATTGGGAAAAATTCATCGTAGAGATCCCTTAACCGCGTGGAGTCGCAGCAGCCAGTTTCACAACCGAACCCGGCGCGACCTTGGCAGGTGCGACTTGGGGCAGGTTGCTGGCTTCCAGCGCTTGTCGTTGTTGTGCAAGTGCCGCGAGGGTTTGTTCGCTGGCCATCGGGATCACTTCTGGGGTGACCGGTGAACCAGGGCGAACCCGTTGCAGACCCTTGACGATGACGGTGTCGTCCTTGTTCAGCCCGCTGCGCACGATGCGCAAACCTTCAATCTTCGGACCCAGCTCGACCGAGCGGTAAACAGTCTTGTTGTCGGCATCCATCACCAGCACGAACTTTTTACCCAGATCGGTACCGACCGCTTCGTCGTTGATCAGCACGGCAGAATAGGTGCCGCTGCCGACCAGTTTCAGACGGGCATACAGACCTGGGGTGTAGGCGCCGTCGCTGTTGTCGAACACGGCACGACCGCGAATGGTGCCGGTTTTCGGGTTGACCTGGTTGTCGACGAAGTTCATCACGCCCTGGTGTGGGTTGCCGTCTTCGTTGGAGAGGCCGAGGTACACCGGCGTGGTCGCACCGCGTTTGCCCTGGCGAGCGAGCTGGGTGTATTTGAGGAACACACGCTCGTCAGCGTCGAAGTAGGCGTAGACCTTGTCGGTGGACACCACACTGGTCAGCGCGGTGGTATCGGCGGTCACCAGGTTACCGGCGGTGATTTCCGCACGGCTGACGCGGCCACTGATCGGCGCGGTGACACGGGTGAAGCTCAGGTTCAGTTTGGCCAGGTCCAGTTGCGCCTGGAGGGCACCGACGGCGGCGCGGGCTTCTTGAGCAGCGCTGGTGCGCGAATCGGCCAGCTCGGCGGAGATCGCGTTGCTGGTGCGCAGACGTTCGCCACGCTGGGACTCGTTTTCGCTGCGGGTGGCGTTGGCGCGGGACTGGGCGACCAGAGCTTCGAGGCGGCGGACCTCGGCCTGGAATGGACGCGGGTCGATCTGGAACAACAGGTCGCCTTTCTTGACCAAAGCGCCTTCAGTAAAGGCCACTTCATCGATCTGGCCAGAGACCCGTGGACGTATTTCTACGGTTTCCGGGGCTTCGAGGCGCCCGGTGAACTCGTCCCACTCGTTAACCGGTTGTTCCAGCACCTTGGCCACGCTGACCTTGGCTGCGGGCATAGTGGCG
Source organism: Pseudomonas sp. BF-B-26 (assembly GCF_019956495.1). Lineage (NCBI taxonomy): Bacteria > Pseudomonadati > Pseudomonadota > Gammaproteobacteria > Pseudomonadales > Pseudomonadaceae > Pseudomonas > Pseudomonas sp. BF-B-26. Next base: position 47,723 of record NZ_JAHBDP010000011.1, read on the forward strand.
GCCGTGTCCGGAGTCTTGCCGCAGGCGCTCATCACCAGTACGGCCAGCAGGGCCAACGGGAAGCGTAAATGTTTGAGTGATTGTTCCATGGATGCATCCGCCAATGTATTGAGAATGGACGGATGATGCTCGGCGAGGATGTATCGCACGAATCGAATGAGCTAAAGGTAACTATCATTCGGAATGATATAAGCGCCAGCCAAGCTCTCTAGCGTGCACCTTTCGTTAGGCGGCTATCAATTGGATTGATGACAATTCAGTGTTGCGGGGAGTGCAAAGGTAAGGTTCGAAACCGTGTTGCGGCTATTCGCGAGCAAGCCCGCTCCCACATTTGGAATGCATTCCCCTGTGGGAGCGGGCTTGCTCGCGAAAGGGCCAGAAGCCCTCACACATAATCAGGATCAGGCCAAACTATCCGGATCACCAAAGAACATCTGAATTCGCGAGCGTAACCAACGCTCGCCCGGATCATTATCCTGCGACCCACGCCAGGCCATGTGCAATTCAAAACTGCGCACAGGCAACGGCGGGTCTTCAGCCCGCACACCGCCGGCCGCGGTCAGCGCTTCAGCCGTGTAATCCGGCACGGTCGCGACAATATCGGTCCCGCTAATGAGTGTGCTGAGTCCGTTGAACTGCGGCACCGCGAGCACCACATGGCGTTTGCGTCCGAGCTTTTCCAGTTCTTCATCTATAAAGCCGCTCAGGTCTCCGGCGAACGACACCAGCGCATGAGGCCGTGCACAGAAATCATCCAGGCTCAACGGCCCCGGCACCGTGTCGGCCCGCAACAGCTTCGGCATGCTGCGGCGCAGTACTTTGCGCTTGGCGTTGGCCGGCAGGTCGGCGGTGTAGCTGACGCCGATGGAAATCTCGCCCGAGGCCAGCAGGCTCGGCATCAGGATGTAGTTGGCCCGGCGCACTACCAGCACGATCCCTGGGGATTCGGCGCGCAGGCGCTTGAGCAGCATCGGCAGCAACGCGAACTCGACATCGTCCGACAGACCGATGCGAAACACCGCGGTGCTGGTCGCCGGGTCGAATTCCGCCGCACGACTGACCGCGGTGGAAATCGAATCCAGTGCAGGCGAGAGCAGGGCGAAGATTTCCACCGCCCGGGCGGACGGTTCCATGCTGCGGCCGGTACGCACGAACAACGGATCATCGAACAGCCCGCGCAGGCGCGAGAGCGCCGCACTGATGGCCGGCTGGCCGAGGAACAGTTTCTCCGCAGCGCGGGTCACACTGCGTTCATGCATCAATGTTTCGAAAACGATCAACAGGTTCAGGTCGACACGACGCAGGTCATTACGATTCATCTGGAGTCCTGGCAGAGTCATCAAGCTTGACGAGAGCGGCCATATGAGAACAATGGCCGGCATGAATATTACGGGGAAAGGCTGCTACTCTGCACCGAGTAATTCAGTTTTCCTGAAAAGGGCTGCTTCGGTTTTCACGGCATTTGACGATGTCGCCGGCGCTGCGGAATCAATGACAGGCATGTCGACTATTAATAGCCACTGATAGTCTTGGGTAGAAAGCCCAGATAGAGTTCATGGCATTAGAGGTTTCTTTGACGAGGTTTGCGATGTCCCGCACGATCCGTTTTCACAAGTTTGGTCCAGCCGAGGTGCTCAAATGCGAAGAGCATGCGGCCGCTCTCCCTGCGCCGGGCGAAGTGCAGGTGCGCGTCGAGGCGATTGGCATCAGCTGGTACGACATTCTCTGGCGCCAGAACCTGGCCTCGTCCCACGCTCGTCTGCCTTCAGGCCTTGGCCATGAAATGTCCGGTGTCGTGACGGCGCTCGGCGAGGGCGTCGATGATCTGGCAATCGGCGACAAGGTCGCCAGCTTCCCGGCTGAAAGCCCGAACGATTATCCGGTCTACGGCGAACAGATCGTCCTGCCTCGCTCGGCACTGACCCGCTACCCGGACGTGCTCAGCCCGATCGAAGCCAGCGTGCATTACACGCCGCTGCTGATCGCTTACTTCGCTTATGTCGATCTGGCACGGGTCAAACCCGGGCAATTTGCCCTGGTGACCGACGCCAGTCACTGTGCCGGTCCGTCCTTTGTACAATTGGGCAAGGCTCTGGGTATCCGGGTCATTGCCGCGACCAAGACCGCAGAAGAGCGTGAAAACCTGCTGTCCCTGGGTGCCGAGAAAGTCATCGTCACCGAAGAACAGGATCTGCTGATGCAGATCAACAAGATCACCGACAACCGTGGCGTGGACGTTGTGTTCGACGGTCTCGGCGGTCCACAGATGTCGTTGCTTGGCGATGTGCTTGCGCCTCGTGGCAGCCTGGTGTTGTACGGGCTGCAAGGTGGCAACCAGACGCCGTTCCCGGCCTGCGCAGCGTTCCAGAAGAACATCCAGTTCTTTGTGCACTGCATCGGCAACTTTACTGGCAAGCCTGAACTGGGCATCATCCAGGACCAGGTCGCACTGCAACGCGCCTTGCGCGACATCAACCAGATGACCGCCGACCGCGTGCTGCTGCCGCTCAAGACTCGGGTCTTCCCGTTTGCCGAGTTTGTAGAAGCACACCGTTACATGGACGAATGCCCATGCCGCGAACGGGTCGCCCTCCAGGTCGTACCTGCATAAGCCCTTCAAAGCCCCTCTGCAAGAGTCCGTGCCCTCACGGACTCTTCTGTTTTCAGCACCTTCCAAAATGAGACATCCCATTGCCCCGTCAATGGGGCAGTTCAGCAACTGAACTGGTTTTTGCTCGCAATCTGTATCTTCTAATCATCATATAAGCCTTGATAATTGAATGATTACTTTCATCTCAAGGAATGAGTCATGGCTGGGTATCGGCTTGATACTTTTCAATACGCACTGTTAATACATATCCGACCAATAGTTCGTCGTTGCGCAGTTGCCAAAAAAACATGGGTGACTTCTTTCTCTATTTCTTGTGCTAATTGTCTGTGGGACGCTGTCGGACATTTCCTAGGATGTCGCTCGCAGTCGCAAAAGGCCGGCTCTACAGGGGTTGGCGGCCACCTGTCTCTGGCGGGAGTAGGGGAGACTTCTAGTTATTTCAAATAATTACTAAAAGCTTAAGTGCTAGCATTTGGCAATAGCGTCCAGTACTTCAATCGTGGCAAGCAACCCATTGCGCAATGCGTGTCGTTGTTGGCGCGATATCGAACTTACAAGCATCAGGTAAATAAAGATGACCAATATCCATGACCAAGCGATGAACTATGTCTATCAGCAAGTGCTGCAGCGATTGCTGAGTTTCTTCTCGCGCGCCGAACGCACGGCATTGCAACTGATGATTCAGCGACTGGTGGTGGCCGCGGGGGGCATGGAGCGTATTGGCGATTACAAGGTCCTGGCGATTCAGTCCGGGTCCCGCGACAGTTGTTACACCCTGGCGCTGCTGCGCGCCGCGCAGCTGAGTATCGCCGGCCGGGCGCCAGCGACATTTCAGTTGCGAGTGGCATCCTTGCGCTTGAACGACGCAAGCCCGACGGCCCTGGAAAACATCCATCGCAGCTACAGCGCCTTGTTCCTCTACGACGATCCGCGGGTCGAAGTGTTGATGGTTGATAACCGGGAAGTCCTGCCGTTCAACCACCTGGCGCCGATTTCCGAAGGCGGCCGTGAGTCGAATCGGCTCAATCTTTTGATGGTGGGCCATTGTCGCGCCTGGAACGGGCCGCTTGATCTGTGGGACGACGGGTATCTGGCTACCGGCGAGTTCTATGGGCAAATAGCTCGCTGGGACAGCGGTGTGGATGCATTGATCAGCAGCGACTCACCTCGTCAGCAGAAGCAGTTTCTCGACGGCTTGAAACGTGCTGCCGCCAAGGCCGGGCTCAAGACCTCGAATCACCATGAAACCGGCTACGAGGCGCTTTTCGCGTTGCTCGATGAACTGGGCAGCGACTGCTACCGCGCTTTTTATGCTGAGCACGGCCAGGTTGCGTGGCGTCCGGCCGAACAATTCGAGACCTGTCGTCGCGCCACGTACATCGACATTCACGACTTGTTGGTCAGCAACCTGGAAGAGCGCTGGCCACTGCTCACCGAGTTTCTAGGTTTTCAACCTGACGAACTGGCGGCCCAGCTCCGTGACAATGAGTACGTCAGCCTTTCTATCTCTGCACACATGCGGGGTTTGCAGTCGTGCTTCGTGCAGGACCGCGGCTACGAGACGGGTGTCGCCGAATTCCTGCAACGGGCATTGGTGATGATGCGGCGCAAACAACTGGCGGAACGGTTGTGCGAACAAGCGGTAGAGGCGTTCGGCAATCCGGCGACGTTGGCCGAGCAGCGCGTGCTGGCAGCGGCCGAGGCTCAAAAAACCCTTGGCTTGAGCGAGGCTCAACTGGTGTGCCTACTCTTTTCACCTTTTGTCGAGAATGGCGCGGCGCTTGAGCTTTTTCTGCGCCAGTGCCACCCCGGCATGCTCGTGGCGATGCCTGATTTGCACCGGGCAATGCAGGGCAATCCTGTGCCAGAGCAGGTTCTGCAATGGATGACCGACGTCAGCGGGTTGCCTGTCAGCTTGATCGGCAAGCTTTACCGCATGGGCCCGGTGTCTGCGAATGAGGGTAGGGGCGGCGCGCTGGAAATCGACGGCGCGGGTGTGCAAGCCGCAACCGACTATGACGACGACACGGCGGTGGCGGATGAATGGTCAGCGGGGCGCTGAAAGTGCGTGGCTTGACAGATTTCTTGACGATGCATGATGACGTTCATACGGCATTCGGCCCTCGCCCATGAAAGGGCCACGAGAAACTGACTTCGCGTATCAGGCGGTGTACCGATATCTGACTAACCTGATCAACGAACCGGTCAGTGACACGCGAGTCCGTCTGCCTTCGTTGCGACAGTTGGCGGAGCGTCTGAGCGTGTCTATCTCGACCATTCAGTACGCTTATTCGCTGCTAGAGAAGGAAGGGCGCGTTTATTCGGTGGCCAAGTCCGGCTATTACGCGTTACCGGTGTCCTCCATCAGCACGCTCAGCAGTGGCAACGACCTGCTGGAAACCGTTTATGTCAACGCCAGACGTCCCGGAATGCTGGTCTTGAGCGCCGATGAACCGGCGTTGTTGCAACCCCTCGACAGTCCGTTGTTACTGCTGGAACGAGAACTGCTGCGTCAGTATCCGCGTCAGCCGCAACCGACATCGCAACCTTGCGGCGAGCTGGAATTGCGCATTGCCCTGGCAGCGCGCTACACCACCTCGCCGCTGCGCTGCTGGCACGCCGACGATGTCTATATTGGCGCTGACCTGCGTGGCGTGCTGGAAATTCTGATCGCGGTGTTGAATCTCAAGGACGCCACGGTGTTGGTCGAGTCGCCGTGCGACTGGGCGATTCTGCGGTTGCTCCAGGCTGCGCAGGTGCGAGTGATCGAGCTGGCGGTGCAATCGAGCGGTGGCCTGGACGTCGAATGGCTCAAGGAGCTGCTGGAGACCGAGCCGGTGCGGCTGGTGATGGTTTCATCCGGGCTGAACATGCCGCGAGGCAGCCGGGCACCCGATGACAACCGACAAGCCGTCGCGCAGTTGCTGGAGCGACATGGCAGTTGGGTGTTGGAAAACGACTGCTACGGCGAACTCGGATTCGAACCGGACGGCCAGCGGTTTCGCGACTTGCTGGACCCTGATCGGCTGATCGTGTTTTCCACCTTCGAGAAAATCATCGGACCGGAGGCGCCATACGGTTATCTGCTGTCGCGGCATTTCAGTGCTGAACTGCAACGGTACTTTCTGCTGCGGTCGTTCCGCTTGTCACCGATTCGCCAGAAAGCCATCGCCCGCCTGTACGGCAATGGACGTGTCGATCAGCACCTTCAGGTATTACGGCGGATGCTCAAGGACCGCAAGGTGCAGATGACGCAGCTGTTGCAGGAGCGTCTGGGCGATGCCTTGCACTTTGTCGAACCCCAGGGCGGTGCAACCATCTGGGTGCGTTCGCTGCGCCAGGTCGATGTGCGTCGGGTGTTCCAGCGTCTGCTCAAGCATCAGGTGGTGATCGCGCCGGGAGAGCTGTTCAGCCTCCAGGGCTTGCATGCGCAACACTTGCGCCTGAGTCACACCTTCGGCGGTGATCACGACCTTGGCGCGGCAATGGGCTTGTTAGGGGACGCCTTGCGTCTGGAATCGATCGATTGAACCGGGGTCACACACCCTGCGCGACTCTCATGGATCGATCCCATCGCGCTACGGTCAAACTGCCAGTAAACTGCGTTCCTATTCCTGAACCACTCTACTTCAGAGGTTTTGCATGACACTCAGTCCTTTTGCGGGCAAACCGGCACCGGTAGAACTGTTGGTCGACATCCCGCGACTGGTAACGGCCTATTACACCGGTCAGCCCGATGCCGCCATTTCGACCCAGCGCGTAGCGTTTGGCACATCCGGGCACCGAGGCAGCTCGTTCGACTTGAGTTTCAACGAATGGCACGTTCTGGCGATCAGCCAGGCAATCTGTCTGTACCGCGAAGCCCAAGGCATTGACGGTCCGCTGTTCGTCGGCATCGACACCCACGCGTTGTCCACCCCGGCCGGCGCCAGTGCCCTTGAAGTACTGGCCGCCAACGGCGTGACGGTAATGATCGCCGAAGGTGACGAATACACCCCGACACCGGCCATTTCCCACGCCATTCTCTGCTACAACCGCGGACGCACGTCGGGCCTGGCGGACGGCATCGTCATCACGCCGTCGCACAATCCGCCGCAAAGCGGTGGCTACAAATACAACCCTACCAATGGTGGCCCGGCCGATACCCATATCACCAAGTGGATCGAAGCCAAGGCCAACGAACTGCTGAGCAACAAGCTCGCCGGCGTCAAGCGCATCAGCTACGAGCAGGCGCTGAAGGCCAGCACGACCCATCGTCACGACTACCTCAATACCTATGTTGCCGATCTGATCAACGTGATCGACTTCGACGCCATCCGTGATGCCAAGCTGCGTTTGGGTGTCGATCCGCTGGGTGGAGCAGGGGTGCGCTACTGGTCGGCGATTGCCGAGCATTACCGCCTGGATCTGGAAGTGGTCAACCAACAGGTCGATCCGACCTTCCGCTTCATGACGGTCGACTGGGATGGTCAGATCCGCATGGACCCATCGTCCACTCACGCCATGCAGGGCCTTATCGGTCTGAAAGAGCGTTTCGATGTGGCTTTCGCGTGCGACCCGGACCACGATCGCCATGGCATCGTGACCCCGTCCGGTGGTTTGCTCGCGCCGAACAACTACCTTGCCGTATCGATCGATTACCTGTTCCAGAACCGTCCGCAGTGGCGCGCCGATGCGGCCGTGGGTAAAACCGTGGTCAGCAGTGGCTTGATCGATCGCGTGGCAAAACGTCTGGGGCGTCGCCTGTACGAAGTGCCGGTCGGCTTCAAGTGGTTTGCTGACGGCCTGTTTGACGGTTCTCTGGGCTTTGGCGGCGAAGAAAGCGCCGGCGCTTCGTTCCTGCGCAAGGATGGCAGCGTCTGGTGCACCGACAAGGACGGCTTGATCCCGGCACTGCTGGCCGCAGAAATGACCGCCCGCACCGGCCGCGACCCAAGTCAGGCCTATCGCGCCTTGACCGACGAACTGGGCGAACCGTTCTCGGTGCGCGTCGATGCCAAGGCCAACCCTGAGCAGAAGGCCCTGCTGAGCAAGTTGTCGCCGGACCAGGTCACCTCGACCCAGCTGGCGGGCGAAGCAATCCAGAGCATCCTCAGTCACGCACCGGGTAACGACCAGGCGATCGGTGGTCTGAAAGTCATGACCGAGAACGGCTGGTTCGCGGCGCGTCCGTCGGGCACCGAAGACATCTACAAGATCTACGCTGAAAGCTTCGTCAGTGACGAACACCTCAAACAATTGGTGGCAGAAGCGCAAACACTGGTGGACGGCGCTATTTCGGCGAAGTAAGTGAGGGCCCCATCGCGGGCAAGCCCGCTCCCACAGGATTGCGCATAAGCCTGTGGGAGCGGGCTTGCCCGCGAAGGCGTCAGTACCGTCACTGAGATTTCCGCCAAAAAAAGGGGCGGCCATGACGGTCGCCCCTTTTTTTGTCCCGCGTTTACCCGATCAAGCCAGGTCCACCAGGACGATTTCACTGTCTTCGATGGCGGTCACCCGCAACACTTGCTCATCGGCAACCGCAATGCCGTCTCGAGCTTGTGCACGTAAGCCATTGACTTCAATGATGCCGGTGGCTGGTACCAGATAGGCTCGACGGCCATTGTCCAGGCGATACTCGGCGGATTCACCGGCCTTCAGGTTCGCGGCCACCAATCGCGCATCGGCTCGAATCCGCAGGCTTTGATCGTCGCCTGCCTTACCGCTCGCCAGCGTTACGAAACCCTCGCGCTGGCCTTTTGGAAAGGGCTTGGCGCCCCAGGACGGTGCCAAACCGGTTTCGTTCGGGATGATCCAGATCTGGAAGATCCTGGTCTCCGTGGCTTCCAGGTTGTATTCACTGTGGGCGATCCCGGTGCCGGCGCTCATGACCTGAACGTCGCCCGCTTCGGTACGACCCTTGTTGCCCAGGTTGTCTTCGTGAGTGATTGCGCCTTCACGGACGTAAGTGATGATTTCCATATCCCGGTGCGGGTGTTTCGGGAACCCGGTGCCAGAGGCAATCACGTCGTCGTTCCACACCCGCAGGTTGCCCCAGTTCATGCGTTTTGGGTCATGGTATTCGGCGAACGAAAAGTGGTGGTGAGCATCCAACCAGCCATGGTTGGCGCCGCCCAGGGATTTGAAGGGTCTGAGTTCAAGCATGATCGTCTCCTGAAAAGGTTCGTCATGGTGCAGAGCTACTGAGCCATGAAACGCGAACCGGTGGTTGATGGGGAGCATCATCTATCAGGCATTGATCGATAAAAAGCGTAAAAAATGCCTCAATACAATCGAATAATTTGATGTCAAATCACCTCGAAAGATTCTCATCCAACCTTCACTTCATCGCATAAGCCAATGACCTGTAAGCATTTCACTAGAACTGAACGGCAAATGCAGACACCATAGCCCTCAACAGCCTCACACCCTGGAGTCAGCCCGCGTGCCGCAACACACCCCCGATCTTCCTCCTGAACTTCGTCCCCTGGCCGAGATGCCGCTGCTCAAGCGTCTGGCCGCCCGGTTCTTTGGTCATGGCCTGACGCGTCTGCGCGCACAACACCGGGCATCCTGGCTGCACGGCCAGGCCGACGGCTTTCGCAGCGGGCACAGTGCCGGCGTGGATTACGGCTATAAGGAAGGCAAACTTGAAGGGTTGGAGGAAGGCCGGCAGGTATTGTTGATCCGCGACTCGCGCTCGACTGAACACCGGCCACCCAACGTTGACGAGAATCTGTTCGACGATTGGCGTCTGCCGTTGAGCGCTGAGTTGAAGAAGCGCATGAAGACGGATGTCGCTCGACTGCTGCCACCGCACGCCCAGCCCAGCGCCGCGCAGTGGAAAATGATCTTCAGCGACACGCCGTCGACCTCGGTGATTGCCGGCGCGGGTGCCGGCAAGTCGACCACGTTGGTGTTGCGTATTTTGCTGCTCACCCATTATCTGGGGTTCGAGCTGAGTTCGATGACGGTGGTGACCTTTACCCGTGAATCGCGCAAAGACTTCATCAACAAACTGATCGAGCTGTTTGCACTCTGGGGCCAGTTGCTCAGTTTCAAAGAGGCGCGCGATCTGGTGCGCACCTTCCATTCGAGAATCCTGCCGATGGTTCGCAGTCTGCCGGGTTTCGAGCGGCTGCAAGCCTTCGAAAACCTCAGTCACCGTGCGCAGAGCGGCGACGAGGAGGTCGACAGCAATCCATTCGACCTGCGCATCAACGACGCCCAGCGCCAACAACTCAACGCTTGTTATCACAGCCTGCACACCCGTGATGAGCGCTTTCGCGAATTGATCAAGCCATTGTCCCGTCATGCGCTGCAACTCAAGGAGCTGGAGCGCGATCACCCGGACGTGCAGAAACGCATGGCCGTGACCGAACTGGCCGCCAAGCGTGATGAAGAACTCTGCGACGCTATCGAAGATTTGTGGTTTCGCGCGGGTGCCTGGCCAATCAAAGGCATCGAGCCGAAGCGCCACACATTCGATATCAACGGCTCGACATTTCATTGTCATGGCTATATTCCGAGCCTGGACGCTTGGGTGGTGCTGGGATTCGATCCCCGGGAAAACCCGCAGGTCAGTCGCCCCAATGCCAAATTGAGCGTGCGCGCGGAATGGGCTGTAAAACGCACCCTGTTTCAAGCTTTCTGTCGTAAACCATTGATATGGCTTGATAGTTACGAGTCATCAAAGCGTGTATTGGCGTCTCTTGGAGGCGATGCCAGTGCCGGGCCGGGCTTCGATTACAAGGTCAAGGGCGAGCTCAGCTCTGCACCGTTACTGGACTGTTTTGTCGCTGCCGCCGGATTTATCGAGAATCTTGGCCTGGATGTACCCAATGCCGTGGGCCAGATGAGTTTTGCCAAGGACGACCCCGACCGGTTTTTCTTCGAGGCCTTGAGCCTGTACTGGCGAGCGCTGGAAGATCATCTGCTCGATCAGAAGCCACCGGTGATGACCTACAACCGGATGTTCGCCTTGTTCAGTGAACATTCGCCGGAAAACCTGAAGCTGCTGAGCGATGAGCTGCTCAGGCCGATGTCGCACCTGATGATCGACGAGTTTCAGGACGTATCGCCGCAGATCGTTTCCTGGATTCGCGCGAGCCTGGCGGAAATCCGCAGTCGGGGGCCGGCCATGCACGTGGGGCGCGGTGCACAACGTTCGTCGTTGCTCTGTGTCGGCGATGACTGGCAATCCATCTACGGCTGGCGGGGCAGTTCGCCGACGTACTTCATGGAATTCAACAAGGAATTCCCTTCACCCAGCACGACCAAAGTCATGCTGAGCGACAACTACCGCAGTCACCAGCACATCATCGATGCTGCCGAACATATCGTTCGTGCGGCGCCGGCAATCGCGGGCAAGAAGGCCAAGGCCAGTGGCGAGCCGAAGGCATTACTGCCGGTTAACGTTCTCGATCGTGACGATCAAGGCATGGCCAAACGCCTGATGGAGCACTACAAAAAGGGCGATTCAATCTTGATGCTTTATCGAAAAAGCAGCGATAACTCATTGATAGAAGAGCATATTCAGTCTGTAGTTAATGTGGATTCTAGCTTGCCGTATGAAGCGCGAAGGCTCAAGCAACTGACTTATCACAGCGCCAAGGGACTTCAGGCCGACGCCGTGTTCCTGCTGGGTGATTGTCAGCACCTGACCAGTTCACCGTACAAGAACCAGGTCTACCGCATGGCAGGTCTGGGTAAGTCAGGCGACAGCGAAGCGTACGACAGCGCACAGAAAGACGAGATCCTGCGACTGGCTTACGTCGGCATCACTCGGGCCGTGAGTCATTGCTATTGGTATGTCGATGGGCAAGACACCCAGGCGGCCAACCTGCCTAAAGCGTCCGATCGGATCGGCAAGGGCAAGGCATTCTTTGCCGACCATCGACAGGGCAAGACATCGGCGTGAACCGTAAAAAATCGTCGCGCACAAAAAAGCCCACTTAATGTGGGCTTGTTGTTGAAGGTTCAGCCTTCAGGCATAGCTCCTGAGGGCGGCTGGCGGAATGAAAGCCTCAAGCTCGTCTTCCACCGCTTCGATTATTCGTTCTACATCCGCAGCATTCATTACCGTCGCGCAAGGAATTCCGGCGATGGCGATCATGGTCTCACCACTGGCACGGTCAAATAGACGGGCAATCATGCTGCCCGGCGCATCCATGCTCGCCTCGAAACCCATGGGATGAAAATGCCAGCGCATCAGCTGGCAGGCGTTTGGAAAGGTGACTTTGCTGAACCCTCTATTCATATATAGCCCGCCTTATTCATCGAGCGCTTCCTTTAGCTCATGTTAGGAGGGAAGAACCTTCAATGGCTCAACCGGTGACTGCCTTTAAAAGTAGCAGCCAAATGTGAAAACAATGTGGTTTTTTCAGGCCGTTTAGCGATTGGTTCAGTTTTTTTGATGCAGGTCATGGAAATGGTCGGTGTTCCGCCGTTGGCCACCAATGGTTGGTCATTGAAGCTGAGACGGAATTTCGGCAAGCTCGGCTTTTTCTCGCCGAGTCCTTTATGCACGCCGATGATGATGGTCCGCTGCAAACCCTGGCCACGGGCGACACGGTGATGCGTTATCACTTGCGCTGGAAACACCGGGACCTGGATGGGGTGATGGCGCTCTATCATCCAGAGATCCAGTACAGCGATTTTTTCCAGAACCGTGTGATGGGGCTGTCCGAATTACGTGAATATGTGCGCAACAGCATGCCCCGCGATCCCGATGAGGCCCTGGAGCACTCGGACCGTATTCGTCTGGACGGCAACACGGCGTTCATTCAGTACCGTATAACCCTGCGCGGCGGTGAAGGCCTGGTGTCATTCAGGGCCAGCGAGGCGATTACCGTACGTGACGGACTGATCTGGCGGGTCAACGAATACGCCTCGCTGGTGCATGAACAGCCCTCCAGCAAAGCCGCCAGCAGCCAACGCCCGGCGGTCAGTCGGCTCGGGCTGTCTGCACGCCAACTGAGTTTCATGGCTGAAGACTTGCAGCAATATTTTCAGCGCCAACAACCTTATCTCGATCCCGAACTCGACCTGCAACGGGTGGCGAAGGAGTGCGGGTACAGCCGCAATCAGATTTCCTATCTGCTGAATCAGGTGCTTGGCCAGAGCTTCTACCGATACGTCAACCAGGCGCGCCTGCAGCATTTGCTCACGGCACTGGATAACGCCACGCCGCCACTGCGTATCGACGAACTGGCGTTTGCCGCCGGGTTCAATTCGTTGTCGGCGTTTTACAGCTGCTTCCGTCAGCACACCGGCCAGTCGCCCAAGGCCTACGTAAAACAAATTTCTTTGCGTGCACGCGCGCAAGACAGCCTCTGAGTCCACGCACTAGGATCGACGCCATCGAAGTTTGAGTGGCGGAGTCTTGCATGTCGGCGTGGCGCACTATCAGTTTGTGGATGGATCAACTCGACGAGCCATTATTGGCGCGTCCGGCGCTGGAACAGGATCTGGACGTCGACGTCGCCATCATTGGCGCCGGATACACCGGCCTCTGGACCGCGTACTACCTCAAACGCCAGGCGCCCGACCTGAGCATTGCCATCGTTGAAGCGCAAACCGCCGGTTTTGGCGCCTCGGGGCGTAACGGCGGCTGGCTGATGGGCAATGTGCTGGGCGAAGACCGCTTGCTTGCCGACTTGCCGCCCGAACAGCGCCGGGCTTCTTTCGATTTGCTGCACGGCATTCCGGATGAAGTCGGGATCATCCTTGAGCGTGAAGACATCAGCTGCGATTACCGCAAAGGCGGGGCGCTGTATTGCGCTGCCCGCTATCCGGAACAGGAAGCCAGCCTTCGGCACTATCTCGACACGCTCTATCGCCAGGGATTGACCGAAAGCGATTACCGCTGGCTAAACCCCGAGCAGTTGGCGCAACAGATCAGAGTCGCCAAACCTTATGGCGGTATCTATGCACCGCACGTTGCGACCCTTCACCCGGCAAAGTTGGTGCGAGGTCTGGCTCGGACGGTGGAGAAAATGGGCATCAGGATTTACGAGAACAGCCCGGTCACCCAATGGCAATCGGGTGGCCTGCACACGGCGAAAGCCTCGGTTCGCAGCCGTTGGATCGTGCCGGCGGTCGAAGGTTACTCAGTCACCTTGCCACCGTTGGGGCGTTATCAGCTGCCGGTGCAAAGCTTGATAGTGGCCACCGAGCCGTTATCCGCTGCCACGTGGGATGAAATCGGCCTGAGTCGCGGCCAGGCCTTCAGCGAAAACAGTCGCCAGGTCACTTACGGTCAGCGCACGGCTGACAACCGGTTGGTGTTCGGCGCTCGGGGCGGTTATCAGTTTGCTGCCAAGTTGCGCCATGACTTCGACTTGACCACCAGCGAAGTAGAGCTGCGGCGTTATCTGTTTGGCGAACTCTTCCCGCAGCTCAAGAACGTGCAGATTACCCATGCCTGGGGCGGCAATCTGGGAATGTCCCGGCGTTTCAAGCCGCACATGCTGTGCGATCAGGCCAGCGGCATCGCCTTGTCGGGAGGCTATGGCGGGGAGGGCGTCGGTGCCAGCAACCTGGGTGGCCGGACGCTGGCCGACCTGATTCTGCAGCGCGACACCGAGCTGGTTCGCCAGCCGTGGGTCATCCAGGGAGGGCTCGACGCGCTCCGGGCCTGGGAGCCGGAGCCCTGCCGCTGGCTTGGTTACAACGCGATCATCCGCAGCTTCGTCCATGAAGACCAGACCCTGGCCAACCCGGCCACAGCACCCTGGCGTCGCAAACTGGCCACCGGTATTGCCGGCTTCATGGAAGGATTCATGCAGTAAACAGTGCGTTCTTCATCTACAGGCTCAATCGACAGGTACTCCCATGAGCATCACGCAATTCAAGAACACCGCAACCCTGGAGCTGGAAGCGTCGAATCCGGTCGCCGTACCACTGGGCTTGCCCGTGGCAGTGGCCTCGACTTCCAGCGTTGAACGCGACGATGGCGTCGAAACCGGCGTCTGGGAATGCACGCCCGGCCGCTGGCGACGGCAGATCGTCGCCCAGGAGTTCTGTCACTTCATCCAGGGGCGCTGCACATTTACCCCCGATGACGGTGAAACCCTGCACATAGAAGCCGGCGATGCACTGATGTTGCCAGCCAACAGCCTCGGTATCTGGGATATCCAGGAAACCGTGCGCAAGACCTACGTTTTGATTTTTTGATCCTCTGATTGCCTGCCAACAACAACAAACCCATCAGGAATCGACTCATGATCCGAAAGACACTGACTCTGGCTCCCCTTGCGCTTTTCGCGACCCTCGGCCATGCGGCCGAAACCGTCAAGATCTACAACTGGTCGGAATACATCGCCCCGGACACCACCAAAAACTTCCAGAAAGAAACCGGCATCGCGTTCAGCTACGATGTCTTCGACAGCAATGAAACCCTCGACGGAAAATTGATGACCGGCAAATCCGGCTACGACGTGGTGTTTCCGTCCAACCACTTCATGGCGCGGCAGATTCAAGGCGTGGCGCTGAAGAAGCTCGACAAGAGCCAACTGCCGAACTGGAAAAATCTCAACCCGGCGCTGCTCAAGGCCTTGCAAACCAATGACCCCGGCAACGAACACGGCTTCCCGTACCTCTGGGGCAGCACCGGCATCGGTTACAACATCGCCAAGGTCAAGGCTGTGTTGGGTGATAACGCGCCAGTGGATTCCTGGGACCTGATTTTCAAACCCGAAAACATGCAAAAGCTGCAGAAGTGCGGCGTGGCCATCCTCGATAACGGGCCCGAACTGTTGCCGGCGGCCCTGAACTACCTGGGCCTGCCGCATCACAGCAAAAACCCGGAAGACTACAAAAAGGCTGAAGCGCTGCTGATGAAAGTCCGCCCGTATGTCAGCTACTTCCACTCGTCCAAGTACACCAGCGACCTGGCTAACGGCGACATCTGCGTGGCCGTCGGCTTCTCCGGTGACATTCTGCAAGCTGAAAACCGCGCGAAAGAAGCCAGGAACGGCGTCGACATCGGCTATTCGATTCCCAAGGAAGGCGCCGCGATCTGGTTCGACATGGTCGCCATGCCGGTAGACGCCCCGGACGAAAAGGCCGGCTATGCCTTCATGAACTACCTGCTGCGCCCGGACGTCATGGCCAGCATCAGCAACTACGTGCACTACGCCAACGGTAACGAGCAAGCCGACAGCCTCATCGACCCGGCGATCAAGAATGACACCAAGGTCTACCCGAGCCCGGACATGATGGGGAAATTGTTTGCGCTGGAGGCGATGCCGCTGAACATTGACCGGGTTCGGACGCGGGTTTGGAACAAGATTCGGACGGGGAGTTGAAGCATTAGAAGTGTTCAGAACGGAAGCGCTAGCTTCCGTTCATGGAAACCGAGCTGCCTGATATCACGAAAAAGTATAACTAACTGTCATTTATGACAGTCACAAAGCTCTCGTGCGATTGGTTCAATGCTTTGACGGCTGATGGTCGTCAGGGAGGACTGATTTTTAATCGAGGATTTGTTATGTCTACGCAAACGGATGTCATGAAGGGGACGGTCACCGAAGAGGGTGCCGAAGAGATCGAATATCTGGCTACGCACGTGGGTAGGGCAGAACCGCAAGGCCAACTCCATGTTTGGGGAATAATGGTTGACGGGGAGCAAGGAGAGGTGCCCGGGGCCGGCAAATCAATTAGTTTTACTCTTGATAACAATGACTTACCTGGCGGCACATACGATGTGAACAGCCGTGAGGTAGTAAGCGCATCCTACATCATTCAACCTTTTTGTCCCGTTTTTGAAGCAGAGAAGGGGTTCATCGAGATTGAGAGGCACACTGGCGAACCACTTCGCATTAACGGGCGCATGGCGTTTCGCGCGAGAGCCAAGAACGGCAGGTACGTTGATGTCAATGTGGTGTATGCGATAGAAGGCATCGATGTGCCGCCTGGACGCAAAAAGCTTCAGGATTGATCTATCAGTGGAGAGCGGCGGGATTTATCTGGTCGGTAATTCCTTCCGCGACCTTGTTACACGCAGTACTCACCAAACGTTTAATTGATTGATGGCAATGCGATGGCACCCATATTAATAAGTTCAGAAAAGTGAGACTCCATCGACAAAAAGAAACTTACCTCTATTTAATAATTAAATAACAAATCGTCAGACAATTTGCGCAAATCGCCATCTAACAAACAATATTTCGACAGCACAGGCATTGTTTCCGGGTACTTGCAGGAACAACTCAATTTGACGTCAAAAAAAATGTAGACGTTTGATTTCAAATTGTGTCAGTTTTCTTTCGCCTTCATTGGGCGAGTGATAGGACGATCTCGCCAGAGATCGTTGCTGTCTGACAAAAAACTGTTCCATAGCTAAACAAGGAAGTGTGTTTATGTCGAAAGTAAAAGACAACGCTATTGATACCGCCGCACAGGCGTTCCAGCCACTGCAAGCATTGGCTGCATCCAGTTCTGCGTTCAACCAGATCAATAGCTTCAGCCATCAGTATGATCGGGGCGGTAACCTCACGGTCAATGGCAAACCCTCCTTCTCCGTCGACCAGGCAGCGACCCAGTTGCTGCGCGATGGTGCTGCCTACCAGGACAAGGACGGCAGCGGCAAAATCGAACTCACCTACACGTTCCTGACCTCTGCGTCGTCGAGCACCATGAACAAGCACGGGATTACCGGGTTCAGCCAGTTCAGCGCTCAGCAGAAAGGCCAGGCCGTGCTGGCCATGCAATCCTGGGCCGACGTGGCCAATGTCACGTTCACCGACAAGGCCACGGGTGGCGACGGTCACATGACCTTCGGCAACTACAGCGGCGGCCAGGATGGCGCGGCGGCCTTCGCCTATCTGCCGGGTACGGGCGCAGGTTACGACGGTACTTCCTGGTACCTGACCAACAGCAGCTACACGCCAAACAAAACGCCGGACCTGAACAATTACGGCCGACAAACCCTGACCCACGAAATCGGTCACACCCTGGGCCTTGCCCATCCTGGCGACTACAACGCCGGCGAGGGTGCTCCGACCTACAACGACGCGTCCTACGGGCAAGACACCCGCGGTTACAGCGTCATGAGCTACTGGAGTGAAAGCAATACCAGCCAGAACTTCAGCAAGGGCGGTGTCGAAGCTTATTCGTCCGGTCCGCTGATGGACGATATCGCGGCCATCCAAAAGCTCTACGGCGCCAACACCACCACCCGTACCGGTGACACCACTTACGGCTTCAACGCCAACGCCGGGCGCGACTTCCTGAGCGCGACTTCGTCGTCGGACAAGGTTGTGTTTTCGGTATGGGATGCGGGCGGCAAGGACACCCTGGACTTCTCCGGTTTCACCCAAAACCAGAAGATCAACCTCAATGAGGCCTCGTTCTCCGACGTTGGCGGCATGGTGGGTAACGTGTCCATCGCCAAGGGCGTCACCATCGAAAACGCTATCGGCGGTTCGGGCAGCGACCTGCTGATCGGCAACAGCGTGTCCAACGAACTGAAGGGCGGTGCCGGCAACGACATCCTCTTCGGCGCGGGCGGCGCAGACAAGCTGTGGGGTGGCGCCGGTTCGGACACCTTCGTGTTCGCCGCCAGCAGCGATTCCAAACCCGGTGCTATCGATCAGATCCTCGATTTTGTCAGCGGCCTGGACAAGATCGACCTGACCGGCATCACCAACGGCGCTGGCCTGCATTTCGTGAACGCGTTCACCGGTGCGGCAGGCGATGCGGTGTTGACCTCTTCGGGCGGCAATAGCCTGTTGTCAGTGGACTTCTCCGGGCATGGGGTGGCTGATTTCCTGGTCAGCACCGTGGGCCAGGCGGCTTACTCCGACATCGCTGCGTGATGTGAGGTGAAAAGGAGAGCGGCGCAGACGCGCTGCTCTCTGCCCCTTGATTGGAGTAACGCGCCTTATGATCCATAACCGCTTCACCTGCAGAACAACCGCGTGGCTATTGGCGACGTTCATGATGATTTTTGGAGATGTAGCCATGGCGAGCAGCCTGAAATTAGCAGACCCCTCGGAACTGGCCGGCAAATGGCAGGCGACCCTGATCGCCAAAGATGACTCGCCAGAGTCCCAGGCGTTGCAGGACAAACCGTCCAACGTCTGTGTCATCGACTTTCAACCGAAACAGACACTGGGCGAGGGCGCCGATTGTCTCAGCGCCTGGCTGGATGGTGAATCTGCGATTGGCTGGTTCCCTGAGCCGGATGGCCTGGCGATCACCGGCAAAGAAGGTTCGAAGATTCTATTTCTCAGCCGCCAACGCGACGGATCGTATAAAGCCACATTGAAATCCGATCTGGTCATAACACTTGTGCGCCAGGTGCAATAACACAATTCGAATAGAGCGCTAGTCATTGCGGGCATAAGCACAACACAACTAGTGGAAGCGCTCTGTCGCCCACGAAAAGTTGTTATTAGTTTGTAAGCGCTATCGCAAGGCCTATATCCGCCCCTGCGCGGACAGTTAATGGAAACTTCGCCAGAAAAGGGCGTGGAATAACACCTCAGGAATAACCCATGAAGATGGCAAAGAGCCCGGCCACCGCACCTTTATTCAAAGCGCTGGGCGACTACAAGAGCATCCTGGTCAGCGTCGGTAGTTTTACCGCGTTAATTAACGTGCTGATGCTGGTCCCGTCGATTTACATGCTTCAGGTCTACGACCGCGTGCTGTCGTCGCAAAATGAAACCACCCTGGCGATGCTGTCGTTGATGGTGGTCGGGTTCTTTGCCTTCATCGGTTTGCTTGAGATCGTGCGCAGCTTCATCGTGATCCGCATCGGCAGCCAACTGGAGCGCCGCTTCAACCTGCGGGTTTATCAGGCCGCATTCGAGCGCAACCTGTTTCGGGGCGAGGGCAACGCCGGGCAAGCCTTGGGGGACCTGACGCAAATTCGCCAATTCGTCACGGGGCCTGCGCTGTTTGCCTTCTTCGATGCGCCGTGGTTTCCGGTCTATCTGTTCGTGATCTACCTGTTCAATGTCTGGCTTGGCGTGTTTGCGACGGTGGGCACGGTGCTGTTGATCGGCCTGGCTTGCCTCAACGAGACAATGACCAAAAAGCCCTTGGGCGAAGCCGCAGGGTTTTCCCAGAAATCCAGCCAACTGGCCACCAGTCACCTGCACAACGCCGAAACCATTCAGGCCATGGGTATGCTCGGGGCGTTGCGTACACGCTGGTTCCAGGTCCATTCACGTTTCCTCGGCTTGCAGAACCAGGCCAGCGACACCGGTGCCGTCATCAGCTCCCTGAGCAAAACCCTGCGCCTGTGCCTGCAATCGTTGGTGCTGGGGCTGGGGGCATTGCTGGTGATCAAGGGGGATATGACGGCCGGGATGATGATCGCCGGTTCCATTCTGATGGGTCGCGTCCTGAGCCCCATCGATCAGTTGATCGCCGTGTGGAAGCAGTGGAGCGGCGCCAAGCTCGCTTACCGTCGTCTTGATTCGTTGCTGCAAGCCTTTCCACCGAGTGACGAAGCCATGGCGCTGCCGGCGCCGAAGGGGCAGATCAGCTTCGAACAGGTCAGTGCCGCGCCGCCGGGGCAACGGGGCGCCACGCTGCATTTGGTCAATTTCAGCCTCGGTGCCGGGGAAGTGCTCGGCGTGCTCGGGGCCTCCGGTTCTGGCAAATCGACATTGGCCCGGGTGCTGGTCGGCGTCTGGCCGACGCTGGGCGGGACGGTGCGGCTCGACGGCGCGGACATTCATCGCTGGAACCGCGACGATCTGGGTCCCTACATCGGTTATCTGCCGCAAGACATCGAGCTGTTCAGCGGCAGCATCGCCGAAAACATCGCCCGGTTCAGCGAGGCGGACCCGCAAAAAATCGTTGAAGCCGCGCAGCAGGCCGGCGTTCACGAACTGATTCTGCGCATGCCGCAAGGCTACGACACCGTGCTCGGCGAGGACGGCAGCGGTTTGTCCGGGGGGCAGAAGCAGCGTGTGGCACTGGCGCGGGCGTTGTACGGCAACCCGCGCCTGGTGGTGCTGGACGAACCCAATTCCAACCTCGACACCGTGGGCGAAGCCGCATTGGCCAGCGCCATTGCGCAAATGAAAGCCCAAGGCACCAGCGTGATTCTGGTGACCCATCGCTCCTCGGCACTGGCCCAGGCCGACAAGCTGCTGGTGCTCAACGAAGGGCGCCTGCAAGCCTTCGGTGCAAGCCAGGACGTGCTCAAGGCACTCGCGGCCAATCAGGAGCAGCAGCGGGAGAAAACCGCGCAAGCACCGGGCGGGCTCAGCATGAGCCGGCAGTATCAGCCCTCGACAAGGAATTCGGGCGTATGAGCAACATCAGCGAAGCCACCATGGAACACGACTACATCGCAGAACGCCCTGAGCGCGACGCGCGTTTCTTCGTCCGAATGGGCTGGATTCTGGCGATCGTCGGCGCCGGCAGTTTCTTCACCTGGGCCAGTCTTGCGCCGCTTGACCAAGGCATTCCCGTGCAAGGCACGGTCGTGGTGTCGGGCAAGCGCAAAGCCGTGCAATCGATGAGCAGTGGCGTGGTCAGCCAGATTCTGGTGCGCGAGGGTCAAGTGGTGATGCAGGGCCAGCCATTGTTCCAGCTCGACCAGACCCAAGTCGCGGCTGACGTGCAATCGCTGCAAGCGCAATACCGCATGGCCTGGGCCAGTCTGGCGCGGTGGCAGAGTGAACGGGACAACCTCAAACAGGTGAGTTTCCCCGCTGAACTGAGCAACAATCCTGACCCGCGCCTGGCCTTGGTGCTGGAAGGTCAACGGCAGTTGTTCAGCAGCCGCCGTGAAGCGTTTTCCCGCGAACAGGCTGCCTTGCGCGCCAGTATCGAAGGCGCCAGTGCGCAACTGGCCGGCATGCGCCGCGCCCGCACGGACTTGACTGCCCAGGCCAGTTCTCTGCAACAACAGCTGAGCAACCTTCAGCCCCTGGCGGATAACGGCTATATCCCGCGCAATCGGTTGATGGAGTACCAGCGTCAGCTGTCACAGGTTCAGCAACAATTGGCGGAAAACAGCGGCGACAGCGGCCGCGTGGAGCAGGGCATCCTCGAATCGCGGCTGAAACTGCAACAGCACGTCGAGGAATACCAGAAAGAGGTCCGCACCCAACTGGCCGATGCGCAATTGAAAAGCGTGACGCTGGAAGAGCAACTGACTTCCGCCGGGTTCGATCTGCAACACAGCGAGATCATCGCCACCGCCGATGGCATTGCGGTCAACCTCGGTGTTCACACCGTCGGCGCGGTGGTGCGTCAGGGCGAAACCCTGCTGGAGATCGTGCCTCAGGGGACAAGCCTGGAGGTGGAAGGGCACCTGCCGGTCAACCTGGTCGACAAGGTCGGCACGCACTTGCCGGTGGACATCTTGTTCACCGCGTTCAACCAGAGCCGCACGCCACGGGTGCCCGGCGAAGTCAGCCTGATCTCCGCCGACCAGATGATCGACGAGAAAACCGGTGCGCCGTATTACGTCCTGCGCAGCAGCGTCAGCGATCAGGCCATGGAAAAACTCAACGGTCTGGTGATCAAGCCTGGCATGCCGGCGGAAATGTTCGTGCGCACCGGTGAACGTTCACTCCTCAACTATTTGTTCAAACCGCTGCTCGACCGGGCAGGTTCCGCGTTGACTGAGGAATAAGGATGTTCCGCTGTATGAATAAGCTTTCCATGCTCGCAGCGACCCTGGCGTTGCTGACCTGCAACAGTGTGCTGGCGATGGGACCGTTCGACATCTACGAACAAGCATTGCGCAATGATCCGGTGTTTCTCGGCGCCATCAAGGAACGCGATGCCGGCCTTGAAAACCGCGTCATTGGCCGCGCCGGACTGTTGCCCAGGATCGGTTACAACTACAACAAGGGGCGCAACTCCTCCAAGGCCACCGCCCTCAATGAGCGCGGGCAAAACCGCACCGATGACCGCAACTACAGCAGTTACGGCTCGACCCTGACGCTGCAACAACCGCTGCTCGACTACGAGGCTTACGCGTCGTACCGCAAAGGCGTGGCGCAATCGCTGTTTGCCGACGAAGCCTTTCGCGGCAAGAGCCAGGAATTGCTGGTTCGGGTACTGGAGCATTACACCCAGGCGCTGTTCGCTCAGGATCAGATCGACATCGCGCAAGCCAAGAAAAAGGCTTTCGAGCAACAGTTCCAGCAGAACGAACACATGTTCCGGCAGGGCGAGGGCACGCGTACCGACATCCTTGAGGCCGAGTCCCGCTATGAACTGGCCACGGCCGAGGAAATCGAAGCCCGTGATGAGCAGGACGCATCGTTACGAGAGCTGGGCGCGCTGATTGGCGTGCCGGCGATCAACATCGGGGATTTGGCGCCGCTGGATCAGAGCTTCCAGACCTTCACTCTGCAGCCGGCCAATTACGACACCTGGTATGAGATGGCCGTGGCCAACAACCCGAACCTGGCTTCGCAGCGCCATGCCGTGGAAGTCGCACGTTATGAAGTCGAACGCAACCGCGCCGGGCACCTGCCCAAAGTCAGCGCCTACGCCTCGATGCGCCAGAACGAGTCGGAAAGCGGCAACACCTACAACCAGCGTTACGACACCAACACCATCGGGATTGAAGTCAGCGTGCCGTTGTACGCCGGCGGCGGGGTCTCGGCCTCGACTCGCCAGGCCAGCCGCACCATGGAGCAGGCCGAGTACGAACTGGACGGCAAAACCCGGCAAACGTTGATTGAACTGCGTCGCCAGTTCAGCGCCTGCCTGTCGGGCGTGAACAAGTTGCGCGCTTATCAGAAAGCCCTGACGTCTGCCGAAGCGCTGGTGGTTTCGACCAAGCAAAGCATTTTGGGCGGTGAGCGCGTCAACCTCGATGCATTGAATGCAGAACAACAACTATTTACCACCCGCCGCGATCTGGCACAGGCACGCTACGACTACTTGATGGCCTGGACCAAGCTGCATTACTACGCCGGGACGTTAAATGAGCAGGATTTGGCCAAGGTTGACGAGGCGTTCGGCCAAGGTCCGAGAACGCAATAAATGCCCCAAAAAAAACAAAAAAAGCGAGAAGTGAACATGGACGTACAGATCAAGCCAATGTCGGTCGGCACGCTATTACTCCTGGTGTCAGCAATGCCGGTCTCGGTGCAAGCCGCTTACCTGGAAACCGGCACACCCGGTGATGCCGCCAGTTGGCGCACGGCGGAGTTCCAGCGCGACTGGGGACTCGCCCGTATGCAAGCCGATCAAGCCTACGCCGCCGGCATCACGGGCAAAGGCGTGAAAATCGGCGAGCTCGATTCAGGCTTCGATGCTGCCCATCCCGAATTCGCTACCGACCGTTACCACGGGGTGACCGCCAGCGGCAGCTACGTTGACGGCTCCCGGTTCAATGTCGACGGCACACTCAACGCCAACAACGACTCCCATGGCACGCACGTCGCCGGCACTATCGGTGCCTCGCGCGACGGCACCGGCATGCACGGCGTGGCCTACAACGCGCAGGTCTATGTTGGCAACACCAACAAGAACGACAGCTTCCTGTTCGGCCCCAACCCTGATCCACGCTACTTCAAAGCGGTCTATAACGCGTTGGCGGATGCCGGTGTGCGAGCGATCAACAACAGCTGGGGCAGCCAGCCACCGGATGTCAGCTATCGGACCCTCGACGATCTGCAGGCGGCCTACGCCCAGCACTGGAACAAAGGCACCTGGATCGACGAGGCCGCAGGCGTTTCCCGGCGCGGCGTGATCAACGTGTTCAGCGCCGGTAACAGCGGTTACCCCAACGCCAGCGTGCGTTCAGCCTTGCCGTATTTTGAGCCGGACCTGGAAGGCCACTGGCTGGCGGTGTCGGGGCTGGATCAAAGCAACCAACAAAAATACAACCAGTGCGGGATCGCCAAGTATTGGTGCATCACCACGCCCGGCGCGAAGATCGACAGCACCATTCCCGGCGCAGGCTATGCGATCAAGTCCGGCACTTCCATGTCCGCGCCGCATGCCACCGGTGCCTTGGCGCTGGTGATGGAACGCTATCCGTACATGAACAACCAGCAGGCGCTGGAAACCCTGCTGACCACCGCCACCCAACTCGACGGTTCGATCACCGAGGCGCCGAATACCCGCGTCGGCTGGGGCGTGGCTAACCTCGAACGGGCGATGCACGGGCCGGGGCAATTGCTCGGGCGTTTCGACGCCAATCTGGGGGCAGGGCAGAACGATGTCTGGAGCAATGACATCACCGACAAGGCGCTGATTCAGCGCCAGAGCGAAGACGCGGCGGAACACAGTGCCTGGCAACAGACACTGAAAACCAAAGGTTGGGAGAACGGTGTACCGGTCGGTGCCAGCCAGCAGGATCGGACCGACTATGCGGTGGGCACGGCCCGGGATCTCGCCGCCGCCACTCGGGTCTACGAAGGCAGCCTGATCAAGTCCGGTGCCGGACGCCTGATGCTGACCGGCAACAGCACTTATCGCGGGCCGACCACGGTGAATGGCGGTCTGCTGTCAGTCAACGGTTCGCTGGCATCGCAAGTGACCGTCAATGACAGCGGCACGCTGGGCGGATCGGGACGCATCGGTGCACTGACCGCCAACCGCGGCGCTACGGTTGCCCCCGGCAATTCCATTGGCACCTTGCAGGTCAGCGGCGACGTCACGTTTGCGCCGGGTTCGACCTATGCGGTGGAGCTATCGCCGACCGATAGCGACCGGATCGTCGCGGGCGGCACGGCCACGGTCAGTGGCGCGACCGTCAGCCTGTCACTGGAAAACAGTCTGACCTTGCTCAGCACTCAACAAGTGCAAAGCCTGCTCGGTCATCAGTACAACATCCTGCAAGCGGCCGGCGGCGTTCAAGGTCAGTTCGGCGCGGTGCTGCCCAACTACCTGTTCATCGGCGGCAGCCTCGATTACGCCGCCACGGGTGTTCAACTGAGTGTCGAGCGCAACGACACGACCTTCACCAGTGTCGGCCAAACGCCCAACCAGCGCGCCGTAGCCTCCGCCGCTGAAGGGCTTGGGGCGGGCAATCCGGTTTACGAAAGCCTGCTGCTGTCGCCCACCGCGATGTCCGCCCAACAGTCGTTTCAGCAGTTGTCGGGGGAAATCTATCCGGCGCTGGGTTCGGTACTGATCAACGACAGCCGCTACCTGCGTGATGCGATTGGCGAGCGGCTGATTGACGCCCAAGGCACTCAAAGCAATGGCTGGATCAAAGCGCTGGGCGCCTGGGGCAAGACCGATGAGCGCCATGACACCGCCGGTTACACCACTTCGATTGGCGGCTTGCTCGCCGGGGTCGATGGGGCGCTCGATGAGCAAACCCGGATCGGCCTGGTCACCGGCTATAGCGACAGCTCGGTGAACATGGGCTCCGGCACTCACTCATCGGCCAAGGTCGACAGCTATCACCTGGGGGCTTATGCCGGTCGCGAGTCGGGTGCCTGGCGCCTGAGTGCCGGCGGTGCCTACAGCTGGCATCGGGCCGACGTCAAACGTGACCTGCAATACGGCGACGTCAGCGCCAAGCAGAAAGCCAAGGTCGATGCCGGGACCACCCAAGTGTTCGGTGAAGCGGCGTATCGCCTGAACCTGCAACCGCTGGCGCTCGAACCCTTCGCGAACCTGGCTTACGTGCACCTCGACACCGAAGGTTTCACCGAGAAAGGTGACGCCGCCGCACTTAAAAGCAGTGGCGACACGCGTGACGCCGTGCTCAGCACGTTGGGCGTGCGCGCATTGAAAACCGTGAACCTGTCCGGCCAGCAGAAACTGGACTTGAGCGGCAGCCTCGGCTGGCAGCACAACCTGAGCCGTACCGATTCCGAAGAGCACCTGGCGTTTGCCGGCGGCAGCACAGCGTTTTCCGTGGAGAGTTCGCCCATGGTGCGTGATGCGGCGCTGGTGGGCGCCCATGCCAGCCTGGCCCTGAGCCGGGACATCCGCTTGAACCTCGATTACACCGGCCAACTGGCCAGCCGCGAGAAAAGCCATGGCGTAGGCTTCAGCCTCAATTGGCAGTTTTAACCCTGTGAACACCAATTGTGAGAAGGGGGTTGTCGGTTAAGCGAGATCCCTTGTGGGAGCGGGCTTGCTCGCGAAGACGGCGGCACAGTCAACATTGATGTCGCCTGACACACCGCTTTCGCGAGCAAGCCCGCTCCCACAGGTCTCGCACTTCAACTGACAGGAACTGGGGCAAGCCCTATAGCCACCAGGATTTTGGCAACACAACTAAGGACGGTAGCTGGATGAATAACAAGCACAACAACCTTGCCTTGCTCTGCGCATTGGCCACCCTCGGTACCGCGCAAGCGGCGCCTTACGTGGAAAACGGTAGAGCAGGCGATCCCAACAGCTGGCGCAGCACTGAATTCAACGCTGATTGGGGCCTGGGAGCGGTCAACGCACAAACGGCCTATGCCGCCGGTTACACCGGCAAAGGCGTGAAGCTGGGGATCTTCGACCAACCGGTCTACGCCGCGCATCCGGAATTCTCCGGCCCGAACAAAGTGATCAACCTGGTCACCAGCGGCATCCGCGAATACACCGACCCGTACATCCCGGTCAAAGCCGGCGATGCGTTTCGTTATGACGGTTCGCCCACGATCGATTCCGACGGCGAGTATGGTGCCCACGGCACCCACGTTGCCGGTATCGCTGCCGGCAGTCGCGATGGCGGCCCGATGCATGGCGTGGCGTTTGGCGCGCAAATCATCAGTGCGGACAACGGAGATCCGGGCCCGGAAGACGGCATCATTCGCGGCAACGACGGTGCGGTCTACAAGGCCGGTTGGGATGCCTTGATCGCCAGCGGCGCGCGGATCATCAATAACAGTTGGGGCATCGGCATCACCGATCGCTTCGACCTCGGCGGACGCAACCCCGCCTACCCGCATTTCACCGTGCAGGACGCGCAATTGCAGTTCAACGAGATCCGTCCGTTGCTCGGGACCAAACCGGGCGGAGCCTACGATGGGGCCATCGCGGCGGCCCGCAGCGGTATCGTGACGATCTTCGCGGCCGGCAACGACTACAACCTCAACAACCCGGACGCCATTGCAGGCCTAGGCTATTTCGTCCCGGACATCGCGCCGAACTGGGTGACCGTGGCGGCGATGCAGAAAAACCCGGACCTCAATAGCCCGAACCCCTACAACATCAGCACCTTCTCATCACGCTGCGGCTACACCGCCAGCTTTTGCGTGTCCGCACCGGGCAGCAAGATCTACAGCTCGATCATCAGCGGTACCAACGCCGACAACCTGATCACCGGCTACGCCAACTACAACGGCACCTCGATGGCGGCGCCGCACGTCGCCGGTTCCATGGCTGTGCTGATGGAGCGCTTCCCGTACATGACCGGTGCCCAGGTCGCCAGCGTGTTGCGCACCACGGCCACCGACCTCGGTGCGCCAGGTGTCGATTCGCTGTACGGCTGGGGCATGATCAACCTGCGCAAAGGCATCGATGGCCCGGCTATGTTTGTCACCGAGCAAGACATTCCCGAGGAGTTCCGCATCCAGGGTGCCTACGGTTCGAGCCAGTTTGTCGCGGATTTGCCAGGCATCGGCGCAATCATCGACGCAGGCAAACCGACCGAACGCATGTGCAATGACGTGCACTGCGGCCTCGACACGTGGCGCAACGACATTTCCGGCCATGGTGGCCTGACCAAGCAAGGCATCGGCACGCTGGTCATGACTGGCGCCAACACCTACACCGGTCCGACGCTGGTCAATCAGGGCCGATTGGCAATCAACGGCTCGCTGCTCTCGGCGGTCACCGTCAACGACAGCGGGGTCCTCGGCGGTAATGGCCACATCGGCGCTTTGACCGCGAAACGCGGCGGCACCGTAGCGCCAGGCAACTCCATCGGCACCTTGCAAGTGGCGGGCGACGTGACCTTCGAACCTGGCTCGACCTATGCCGTGGAGTTATCGCCGACCAGCAGCGATCAGATCGTGGCGGGCGGTAAAGCCGTGATCGACGGTGCTACCGTCAGCCTGTCCCTGGAAAACAGCCCGACCTTGTTGACCACCCGCGAAGTGAAATCCCTGCTCGGCCATCAGTACAACATTCTGCAAGCGGCCGGCGGGATCGAAGGGCGTTTCGGCGCCGTGCTCCCGGATTATCTGTTCATCGGCGGCACACTCGACTATTCGGCCAATGGCATCCAGCTGGCGGTAGAGCGCAACGCAGCGTCCTTCGCCAGCATCGGCCAAACCCCGAATCAACGCGCCGTCGCCGCGGCCGCCGAGCAACTGGGCGCTGGCAATCCGCTCTATGAAACCTTGCTGCTTTCGCCGACCGCCGCCGTCGCGCAACAAGCCTTCCAGCAACTGTCAGGTGAGATTCACCCGGCGATCGGCACGCTGCTGATCAACGACAGCCGTTACCTGCGCGATGCCGTCGGCGAACGCCTGCGCGAGCGTGATCTGTTTAATGCCGCGGCACCCACCGATGACCGTAGCAACGCCTGGGTCAAAGTGCTTGGCGCCTGGGGCAAGAGCGATGGCGGGCATGACAACGCCAGTTCCAACAGCTCCATCGGCGGCTTGCTGGCCGGTGTCGACGGTCTGATCACTGAACATACGCGACTGGGTTTCGTGACCGGTTACAGCGACAGTTCGTTGAGCATGGGCGATGGCACGCATTCGTCAGCCTCCGTCGACAGCTACCACTTGGGCACCTATCTGGGCCATGAAATCGATGCGCTGCGTCTGAGCGTTGGCGGTGCTTACAGCTGGCACCGCATCGACGTGAAGCGTGACCTGCAATTGGGCGACGTCAGCGGCAAACAGAAATCCAAACGCGATGCGACAACCGCTCAACTGTTTACCGAAGCGGCGTATCGCCTGGACCTGCAACCGCTGGCGCTGGAACCGTTCGCCAACCTGGCTTACGTGCACCTCAACAGCGACAGCTTTACCGAGAAAGGTGATGCCGCGGCGCTCAAGGGCGGCGAAGACAACCGCGACGCCGTGCTCTCGACCCTCGGCCTGCGGGCGAGCAAAGCGATTGCCCTGTCGGACAAACAGCAGCTGGAACTGTCCGGCACGCTGGGCTGGCAGCACAACCTGAGCAACACCCGTTCCGAAGATCATCTGGCCTTCGCCAACGGCAACACCGCGTTCAGCGTGCAGAGCGTTTCCCTGGATCGCAACGCCGCCGTTGTGGGGGCGCGTGCCGGTCTGGCGGTGGCGCAGGACGTTCGTTTGAGCCTGGATTACAACGGACTGCTTGGTTCTAACGAGAAAGACCACGGTGTGGGTCTGACGCTCGACTGGCAGTTCTGATTTAACGCAAAGGAAGCAAACCTATGGGACTGTTTGATTACAAAAAGGCTGACGGCAAGGCGTTGTACTCCGATGCCATCGCGCTGACGCTATATGCGTACACGCCAACCGGTCAGCCGCTGCCGGCGACCGGTTGGGCGCCGATTGGCGCCACGCAGCTGGGTTATCAAGGCAAGGTCGGCGCACAAGGCACCTTCTATGGCGAGAAGGACGGCTTCACCAGCGCCGAAGCCGAAGTGCTCGGCAAGTACGATGCGGCGGGCAAACTGATCGGTATCGGCATTGCCTTTCGTGGTACCGGCGGCCTGGGTTACAGCGACACTTTCGGCGACATGAAAAACAACCTGCTGGCCGCCGTCGGCCCGGTGGATTACGCGACGAACTACGCGAAGAATGCCTTCGACAACTTGCTCAAGGACGTTGCCGAGTTTGCGATTTCCCATGGTCTGAACGCCAAGGACGTCATGGTCAGCGGCCATAGCCTGGGCGGGCTGGGCGTCAACAGCCTCGCCGAACTGAGTGGCAACAACTGGGGCGGTTTCTTCAAGGAGGCCAACTACGTTGCCTTCGCCTCGCCGACCCAGAGCGCTACCGGCAACAACGTGCTGAACATCGGCTACGAGAACGATCCGGTATTTCGGGTACTCGACGGCACCACGTTCAGCAGCGGTTCCCTGGGCAAGCACGACGGACACCAGGACTCGGCGACCAACAACATCGTCAACTTCAATGACCAGTACGCGTCCACCTCACAGAACCTGGTGCCGTTCAGCATCCTCAACCCGCTGAACTGGTCGGCTCACGGTTCGTTGGGTTATGCCGACGGGTTGAACCGGGTAATCGACTCGCGTTTCTACGACCTCACCGACAAGGACTCGACGCTGATCGTGTCCAACCTGGCAGAAGCGTCCCGGGGCAAGACCTGGGTCGAGGACCTTGGTCGCAGCGGCGAACCTCACACCGGCAGCACCTTCATTATCGGCACTGACAGCAACGACCTGCTCAAGGGCGGCGCCGGCAATGACTTCATCGAAGGCCGCGACGGCAATGACCGGTTCCGCGATGACGGTGGCTACAACCTCCTGCTGGGCGGCAAGGGCAGCAACACCTTCGAATTGCAGAAGCCGTTGCAGAACTTCAGCGTTGCCAATGACGGCGACGGCACGCTGTACGTGCGTGATGCCTATGGCGGCATCAGCATGACCCGCGACATCGGCGCGCTGGTCAGTAAAGAGTCGGGCTCATGGTGGGGGAGCAAGGAGGTGACTTACAGCGTCACCGCCAACGGATTGCTCAACGGCAGTGGGCTGACCCAGTACAACCACTCGCTTAACGGTGATGCCTACGGCAACACGCTGGCGGCCAGCGTCGATGGCGACTGGTTGTTCGGCAATGCCGGCGACGACCTGCTGCGCAGCGATAAAAGCCACGTGACCTTTGTCGGTGGCGCGGGCAATGACGTGATGCAGGCCTCGGGTGGCAACAACACGTTCCTGTTCAGCGGCGCTTTCGGTTTCGACGCGATCAATGGCTACCAGGGCAGCGACAAACTGCTGTTCATGGGCGTTCAGGGCGCAGGGCAGGGCTATGACTACAAACAACACGCTTCGCAGTCGGGCCAGGACACGGTGCTGAAAATTGGCGACTTTGCCGTGACGCTGGTGGGGGTGGGACTGGATAACCTGTCGGCTTCAGGCATTACGTTTGCCTGAGGCTGCATGCACTAAATGCTCCGGGGCGCCTCGTGATCGGGCGTCCTGGTTGTGAGCTATCTCTAACAATTCCAACAAAGAGAGAGGCAATACCAATGGGTGTGTACGACTACAAAAATTTCGGTACAGCTGATTCCAAAGCGTTATTTACCGACGCGATGGCAATCACGCTGTATTCCTACCACAACCTGGATAACGGCTTTGCCACTGGCTATCAGCACAACGGCTTCGGCCTTGGCTTGCCGGCGACACTGGTGACCGCACTGATCGGTGGCACCGACTCCCAGGGCGTCATTCCCGGAATCCCCTGGAACCCCGACTCGGAAAAAGCCGCACTGGACGCGGTGCAGAAAGCCGGCTGGACGCCGATCACCGCCACGCAACTGGGCTATGCCGGCAAGGTCGATGCACGGGGAACGTTCTTCGGAGAAAAGGCCGGGTACACCAGCGCTCAGGTGGAGATCCTCGGCAAGTACGACGCGCAGGGTCATCTCAGCGAAATCGGTATCGCTTTTCGCGGCACCAGCGGCCCACGAGAAAGCCAGATCAGCGACTCCATCGGCGATGTGATCAATGATCTGCTGGCGGCGTTGGGGCCAAAGGATTATGCGAAAAACTACGTCGGCGAAGCCTTCGGTAATCTGCTCGACGATGTGGCGGCCTTTGCCCGGGCCAATGGTCTGTCGGGCAAGGACGTGCTGGTCAGCGGTCACAGCCTCGGCGGGCTGGCGGTCAACAGCCTGGCGGATTTGAGCAACGACAAGTGGGCCGGGTTCTACCAGGACTCCAACTACATCGCCTACGCCTCGCCGACCCAAAGCAGCACCGATAAAGTGCTGAACGTCGGTTACGAGAACGACCCGGTGTACCGCGCCCTCGACGGTTCATCCTTTAACCTGTCGTCGGTGGGCGTTCACGATGCCGCCAAGGTCTCGGCGACCGATAACATCGTCAGCTTCAATGACCACTACGCTTCGACCGCGTGGAATGTGCTGCCATTTTCCATCCTCAACATCCCGACCTGGATCTCGCACTTGCCCACCGCCTATGGCGACGGCATGAACCGGGTGATCGAGTCGAAGTTCTACGACCTGACCAGCAAAGACTCGACGATCATCGTTGCCAATCTGTCGGACCCGGCGCGTACCAACACGTGGGTTCAGGATCTGAATCGCAACGCTGAAACCCACAAGGGCAGCACCTTCATCATCGGCAGTGACGGCAACGATCTGATCCAGGGTGGCCGGGGCAACGACTATCTGGAAGGCCGCGATGGCAACGACACCTTCCGCGACGGTGGCGGCTACAACATCCTGTTGGGCGGCAAGGGCAACAATGTGCTGGACGTGCAGCAGTCGGTGAAAAATCTCGACTTCGCCAACGACGGCGCGGGCAACCTGTACATCCGCGACGCCAATGGCGGCATCAGCATGACCCGCGATATCGGCAGCATTGTGACCCAGGAGCCGGGGTTTCTGTGGGGGCTGTTCAAGGATGACGTGATCCACAGCGTCACAGCCGACGGCCTTAAGGCGGGCACCAACCTGACTCAGTACGCGTCAACGGTGAAGGGCGGGGCCGGCACCGATACGCTCACGGCTCATGCCGGTGGTGATTGGTTGTTCGGGCTGGACGGCAACGATCATTTGCTCGGCGGCAACGGTAACGACGTGTTTGTCGGCGGTGCGGGCAATGACGTGTTGGAGTCAGGAGGCGGAATCGATACGTTCCTGTTTAGCGGCGCGTTTGGTCAGGACCGGGTGGTTGGCTACCAGGCCAGCGACAAACTGGTGTTTGTCGGGGTTCAGGGTGTGACGCCGAACGATGACTATCGGGCGCATGCCACGGCGGTGGGGCACGACACGGTGCTGACGTTTGGGGGGGATTCGGTGACGTTGGTTGGGGTTGGGCTGGATAGCTTGTCCAGTGGAGGGATTGTTATCGCCTGAGGGTGATTTACTGCCTGTAAGGGCCTCTTCGCGAGCAAGCCCGCTCCCACAGGGGATTTGTGAACGCCACAGATCCAATGTGGGAGCGGGCTTGCTCGCGAAGAACGATGACTCGGTCTTCAGTCTTCCTGACGAATCGTGCTCACATCATCGGCCTTGACCTTCACTTTCGCCCCGGAAATATCTTCGAACTCGAAGAAACCGTCCTTGGTCTTGGTTTTCGGCATGTCCTTGGTCAAATACTGGGTGCCGTTCTGCAGCGTCACAACTGTTGGCGTCGAGCAACCGGCCAGGGCCAGAAAGGCCGCTACCGCCAAGGGCAAACCCAGAGTCTTGATATTCATAACCACCTCTCATCCTTCAAAAAAAACAGCGCGACTGCCACGAACGAAATCAATCTTCGCTGTACCTCTATCGCGGTTAGGTGCAATGGAGCGGCAGAAAGTTCATAGCCACTCGAAAAATTACCGAATAACGTCGCCGCTTATCCTTTTCCGTTTGCACCAGGCGGGGCGCAGCTGGTATCTGTACGCATAACCAGTACTCGCTCGCCATGGCCCATTTTCCTGTGACTGCAAATCCTCTCGACGATCCGTTCTATTACTTGAACAACTTCATGCAAGTGCTTGATTGGCTTGAGCATCGTTATGCCGATGTGTTGAGCGTCGAAGAGCAACACTTCACCCGCGAGTTCAAGCGGTTGCCCCGTGAGTCCAGGGCACTGCTGGTCCGGATGGTGATGCGCAAGGGGATTCATTTCCGGGTGAGCAAGCTGCATTACCTCGAGATCGGTGACATCGCCATTGCCGCCGGCCCACTGCTGGCGCTGGGCTGGATCGATGAGCAATCGCCGCTGTCGATCGAAGCGCTGTTCGAGGTGCTGCTCAAGGCGGAAATTCTCCAGTGTTTTGGCACCACCATCGATCAACCCAAGGGGAAAAAGACCGATTGGCTGCCCGCACTGAGCGAACAGTTTCCCCAGGTCCAACGTTTCGGCCAGTGGTGCCCATCGCTGGATGATCGATTGTTCAGCCTGACCATCATGGGCCTGTGCGACCGGCTGCGCTTGATGTTTTTTGGCAATCTTTACCAGGACTGGTCCGAGTTCGTGCTGGCGGACCTGGGCATCTTTACCTATGAAAAAGTCGAGTTCTGCGCCGACTCCCGAGGCCTGCGCAGCCGCGACGACGTGGACGCCTGCCTCTTCCTTCATGAATGTCAGCAACATTTCGAGGCCGGCGAAGCCGTGGAAGGCATTGTCGAGCAGATCAAAGGGCGGGCGCTGAGCAATCCCTGGCTGCAAAGACGTCGCGAAAAACTGTTGTTCCAGATCGGTCAGCACTGCGAGCGTGTGGCGGATTTCTCTACCGCACTGGCGATCTACCGCGAGTGTGCCTATCCCGGCGCGCGCCTGCGGTTGATTCGCGTGTTGGAGCGCTGCGGTGAATATCAGCTGGCCATGGACCTGGCCACTGCGGTGGAGCAATCGCCGGAAAGTGCCGCCGAGCAGCAACAATTGTTGCGTGTGCTGCCCAGGCTGCGGCGCAAGTTGGGCGGTCCGGTGATAAAGCGCACGTCCCCACGGGAAATGCTGCGCCTGGACTTGCAACTGCCCAGAACCGACCCGGCGTTGTCGGTGGAAAGTTACGTTCAGGCGCATTTGACGGAAGAGTCGGCGCCGGTGCATTACGTCGAAAACAGCCTGATCAACTCGCTGTTCGGTCTGCTGTGCTGGCCGGCGATTTTCGCGCCGTTGCCGGGGGCGTTTTTCCACCCGTTCCAGCGTGGGCCGGTGGATCTGCTCAATGAAGACTTTCACGCACGCCGCGCGGAGCTGTTCCAGGGCTGCCTGGCTGAACTCGATGACGGGCGTTACCGCCAGACGATTCGCGAACGCTATGCCAGCAAGTGGGGCGTGCAGTCGCCCTTCATGTTCTGGGGGGTGCTGAGCGAAGAATTGCTCGATCAGGCACTCGATTGCCTGCCGGCCGAACACCTCAAGCACTGGTTCAATCGACTGCTGTTGGACATCAAGGCCAATCGCGCCGGCATGCCGGACCTGATCCAGTTTTGGCCCCAGGACAAAACCTACCGGATGATCGAAGTCAAAGGTCCCGGTGATCGCCTCCAAGACAATCAATTGCGCTGGCTCGAGTTCTGCCATGAGCACCAGATGCCGATTGCCGTCTGCTACGTGCAATGGGCGGAGCAGGGCGCTTGAGTTATAGCATCGCGGTGCGGGCGCTGTGTGAATTCACCGCCAAGGTCGGTGACCTCGACCTGCGTTTTACGCCTTCGCCGACGGCGCTGGAAGGGATTGTCGGGCACCGTACGGTGGCGTCCCGGCGCAGCGAGGGCTACCAGAGTGAAGTCGCGCTTGAAGGCCTGTATCAGACGTTGAAGGTAAAGGGCCGGGCTGACGGCTACGACCCCGCGCAAAACTGCCTGGAAGAAGTCAAAACCTATCGCGGCGACTTGAGCAAGCAACCGGCCAACCACCGTCAGCTGCACTGGGCGCAGGCGAAGATTTACGGCTGGTTGATGTGCCAGAAGTTGCAGCTGACGCAGATCAATCTGGCCCTGGTGTACTTCAACATCGTCAATGAAAAGGAAACCTGCCTGGTCGAGGCATTCAGCGCCGCGCAACTAAGGCTGTTCTTCGAACAACATTGCGCTTTGTTCCTGCACTGGGCAGAGCAGGAAATGGCTCATCGCGAAGGGCGTAATCGGGCGGCGCAACACCTGGCGTTTCCCCATGCCGACTTTCGACCGGGGCAACGTCATCTGGCGGAGTCGGTGTTCAAGGCGGTCAGTACCGGTCGTTGCTTGATGGCGCAGGCGCCCACGGGGATCGGCAAGACCGTCGGCACGCTGTTCCCGATGCTCAAGGCCCTGGCGCCGCAGCAACTGGACAAGGTGTTCTTCCTCACGGCGAAAACCCCGGGGCGCAAACTGGCGCTGGACGCCGCGCAAGTGATCCTCGACAGCGCCGATGCGCCACCCTTGCGGGTGCTCGATATGATCGCCCGGGACAAGGCCTGCGAGCATCCGGACAAAGCCTGTCACGGCGAATCCTGCCCGTTGGCCCAAGGGTTTTATGATCGTTTGCCCGCCGCTCGCCAGGCGGCCAGCCAATTGTCCCTGCTGAACCAGAACGCTTTGCGCGAGGTCGCCCTGCAACACGACGTCTGTCCCTACTACCTGAGCCAGGAAATGGCCCGCTGGGCAGACGTGGTAGTCGCCGATTACAACTACTACTTCGATTTCAGCGCGCTGCTGTTCGGGCTGGCCCAGGCCAATAACTGGAACGTCGCGGTGCTGGTGGACGAAGCGCACAACCTGGTGGAACGCGGCCGGCAGATGTACAGCGCCAGCCTCGACCAATCGACGCTCAACGCTGTACGAAAAACCGCTCCCGAGGCGTTGAAAAAATCCTTGCAGCGGGTCAACCGTGAGTGGAATGCCCTGCATAACCTGCAACTCGGCGCCTATCAGGCCTATGACAAGGCGCCGGAAAAACTGCTCCAGGCGTTGTCATCGTGCAGCGCGAGCATCGGCGATTACCTGAACGATCATCCGCAAGGCCTGGACGGGGCGTTACAGAACTTCTATTTCGACATGCTGCAATTTAGCCGGGTGGCTGAGCTGTTTGATGAACAGTTCCTGTTCGACATCAGCAAGCGCGACCTGGACCGTCAACGCAACCTGTCGCAGCTGTGCTTGCGCAACGTGGTGCCCGCCGGCTTCATCCGCCCACGCCTGACGGCTGCACGCAGCACCGTGCTGTTTTCCGCGACACTGAGCCCTCGCCACTACTATGCCGACCTGCTGGGTACGCCGGCGAACACGGTGTGGATAGACGTTGAATCGCCCTTTCAGGCCGATCAGCTGCAAGTACACATCGTCAGCCAGATCTCCACACGGTTTGTCCATCGCCAGTCATCCCTTGCGCCGATTGTCGAGCTGATTGCCCGGCAGTTCAGCCAGCGTCCCGGCAACTACCTGGCGTTTTTCAGCAGCTTTGATTATTTGCAGCAAGTGGCGCAGTTGCTGGCCGAGAAACATCCACATATCAATCTGTGGTCGCAGTCCCGGGGCATGGGAGAAGAGCAGCGACAGGACTTTCTCGATCAATTCACCGCCGAAAGTCAGGGTGTCGGTTTTGCGGTGTTGGGCGGGGCTTTTGGCGAGGGCATCGACTTGCCGGGCGCGCGCCTGATCGGAGCGTTTATCGCCACCCTGGGGCTGGCGCAACTCAACCCGGTCAACGAGCAGTTGAAACAGCGCATGGCAGCCATTTTCGGTGCCGGTTATGACTACACCTACCTGTTTCCCGGTGTGCAGAAAGTGGTGCAGGCGGCGGGGAGGGTGATCCGCACC
Source organism: Pseudomonas sp. BF-B-26 (assembly GCF_019956495.1). Taxonomy (NCBI): domain Bacteria; kingdom Pseudomonadati; phylum Pseudomonadota; class Gammaproteobacteria; order Pseudomonadales; family Pseudomonadaceae; genus Pseudomonas; species Pseudomonas sp. BF-B-26. The sequence goes on from NZ_JAHBDP010000011.1 coordinate 85,596, forward strand.
CAGCAGGACCAAGGGGTGGTGATGTTGATCGATGACCGGTTTGGCGACAGCAAGGTCAAGCAGCTGCTGCCGCGCTGGTGGTCGATTGCTCCGAGGATTTTGCACACTATCGAGTAGGATTTTTTACTTTAAAAACATCGACATATCTTGAAAGACACACCCATTTGAACAAGCAGCGAATACTGTCTTTATTCAAAGAGCCCGTCATCACTTTCAGCTGAATCTTTGATAAGGAAATCAAGATATGTCAGTAGCACCGCAATACAAGTACACCCCTGAGCAGGTCACCGCAGCATTCAATGAAATAAAAGCGACGCTGTTCAGCGGCATCACCGCCGAGGCAACCCCCAAAATCCTGGTCGTTGCCGGGCTGCAAGGGTCAGGTAAAACCTACCTGCTGGAAAAGACCCTGCTGCCTTCAAATCGCTACAACAATTATGTTCGTCTTTACCTGCCCGACTACCGCAAGAAACACCCCCAATACGCAGAGATGATCAAACTCGGCGTCTTGCATGCGTATGAGCATACCGAGGCATTTGTTCGCGAAGTCAGTACGAAAATCTATAAGCAAGCCTTCAGCCGCAAATTCAACATCATCATGGAATGTGCGTTCGATAGCCTCGCATTCGCGACCTTCCCGCCGTCGGCGACCGCCGCCGGTTATCAGTTCGAAACTCACATCGTTGGTTGCACTCAAGCGTTTGCTCATGTGTCGAGCATTAAACGAGCGTTCAAAAGCCTTGAAGCCCAGGAAATGGAACGGTTTCTCACCGTATCGACGCTGGATGCCAGCATGAGTTATGCGCCTGCGATCATCCTGGCCCTCGAGACGGCTGCAAAAGCGGTCAGCGGCTCGCAAGTCAATGTGTATGAACGTGGGTTCGGCGTGTTGAACGAGCGAACCTTGATTGCCCAGAGTACTTACTCCAAAGCTGCCGACGGTTCCGTCACCACAACGACAACCAAGGTGGATTTTGCGTACAGCATCTATTCGAACATTATCGACAACCACGTCTTCGCGGCGAGCGATCGCGATGAAGTCATCAAAGAGTGCCACCTGGCGCTGCTCAAGATGGCGACTTATGCTTCGCATGTTCCGAAATTCGTCTACAACGATCTGTACGCCTACATCGTCAAACACGTGAATCGATAACGTTGGGCGAGGAGTACCGTTTTTCCGGCTTTCCAAATGCGTGGTTTGTCGCATACTCCAAAAAAACGGTCGTACCAAGAGGCATCAATGAACGAGGATCGGACCAAAGCCAGCGCCATCGACGACAGTCGTTTTCGCCTGTTGATCGATGCTGTGATTGACTACGCGATCTACATGATTGATCCCGATGGCATCATCACCAGTTGGAACACCGGCGCCAGGCGTTTCAAGGGGTACGAGGAGTCTGAAATCCTCGGTCAGCATTTTTCGCGGTTCTATACCGAAGAGGATCGCCGTGCCGGTTTGCCCCAGCAGGCACTGGATACGGCGATCCGGGAGGGGCGTTTCGAGGGGGAAGGCTGGCGGGTTCGCAAGGACGGCACGCATTTCTGGTGCCACGTGGTCATTGATCCGATTCTTGACCCGTCGGGCACGTTGCTTGGGTTTGCCAAGATCACCCGGGACCTGACCGACCGCAAGATGGCTGAAGAGATCCTCAAGCAAAGCGAGCAGCAATTCCGCCTGCTGGTTCAAAGTGTCACTGATTACGCCATCTACATGCTCACCCCGGATGGCCGCATGACCAATTGGAATCTTGGGGCTCAGCGCATCAAGGGCTACTTGCCCGAAGAGGTCATTGGCCAGCATTTTTCGATGTTTTACACCCCGGAAGATCGCGAGGCCGGCGAACCACAACGGACTCTGGACATTGCGGTACGTGAGGGGCGATTCGAAAACAAAAGCTGGCGCATGCGCAAGGACGGTACGCGGTTCCTGGCGCATGTCGTGGTCGACCCGATTTGGGGCGACACCGGCACGTTACTCGGCTTTGCCAAGATCACCCGTGATATCACCGAAGTCACACAAGCCCAGCAGACCTTGGAGCAAACCCGCGAAGCGCTGTTTCAGGCGCAGAAGATGCAGGTCATCGGTCAACTCAGTGGTGGCATTGCCCACGACTTCAACAACTTGCTGACCGTCATCCTTGGCAATCTGGAAATCATCGGCAAACGCGTCGGCGACGATTCGAGAATTACCCGATTGGTGGACAACGCTACCCAGGGTGCTCAGCGTGGCGTAACCCTGACTCAGCGCATGCTGGCGTTTGCCAGACGCCAGGAGCTCAAGTCCGAACCTGTCGAGATCCCGACGCTGGTGCAAGGGATTACCGGACTGTTGCGCAGCTCACTTGGGCCTTCGGTGATGCTCGAAACACGCTTTTCACAAGAACTTGAACCGGTCCAGGCCGACATCAATCAGCTCGAACTAGCGGTACTGAATCTGGTGACCAACGCTCGAGATGCAATGCCCCATGGCGGAAAAATCGTGATCAGTGCCCAGACTGATGCGGTTCTGGACAAGGCGCAGCTTTCCCTGGAGCCCGGTCGTTATGTCTGCCTGAGTGTCACCGACACGGGTGAGGGCATGGATGACGCGACGCTGGCATCGGCAACGGACCCTTTTTTCACCACAAAGGGCGTTGGCAAAGGCACTGGCCTGGGGCTGTCGATGGTTCATGGTTTTATTGAGCAATTGGGCGGCCGATTCGTTCTCAAGAGCCTGAAGGACAAAGGCACAACCGCCGAACTGTGGATACCCGTCGCCGCCGCGGGTTCCGTCGCCCAACCGGTTGCCGAGGAGCAAGCCGCACCGCCGGTGCCCCGACTGTGTGTGTTGGTGGTGGACGACGACAGCCTGGTATTGACCAGTACCTGCCTGTTGCTCGAGGACCTGGGGCATCGAGTGATCAGTGCAGCGTCCGGCGCGCAGGCGCTCGCAATGCTCGACAGCGAACAGGCGATTGATCTGGTCATCACCGACATGGCCATGCCGCAGATGAATGGCGCGCAACTGGCGCAGGCTATCCGGATCATCAAGCCGAACCTGCCGATCATCCTTGCTACTGGTTACGCTGAGCGTCTGGAAGGTTTCGCGACCCGACTGCCGCGGCTGTCCAAACCTTTTACCCAACTTAATCTGGTGGAAATCATTGCCTCGACCATGAAGTGACAACGCTTGCTCGGTGTTTGGCCGCTTTTGTGGTCGGGTACATATCTGGTTCTGCGGTAACGGCGGCTGGCTGTAAAAGCGAAACCGCCAGTAGCCGTGACCGCAGAAACGGATATGTACCCCGCAAGTGAACAGCATTCCGGTGCATCAAGCCGCCAGATTGCCTGCACTCATCTCCTTCTTGTACTGAACTTTCAAACGTTCCATTTGCGCCCCCAGCTCTTCCAGTGTGGCTTTGCCCAACAGCTTGCTGGCCTGAGGGAACATCTCCGTTTCCTCTTCTTCAATGTGATGTTCCAGCAGCTCCTTGACCACTTTCACCCGGCCGGCAAATTCCGGCGTGGACGGGTCGGTAACCTTCAAGTCTGGCAGCACCAGCGAATCTACGGCGCGATGTTCTTCCTTGGCTTCGTAATACATGACGTCCTGCTCCTTGCCCCCGGCTTTCTTGTACGCCGGGTACAAGACTTCCTCTTCGAGACGGGTGTGGATGGCGATCTCCATTTCCAGCTTGGCCAGCAACTCGCCGCGCTTTTTAACACCACGCTCGGTGGATTCGCTTAATTGGGTCAGGATGCCTTTTACACGTTCATGGTCGGCTTTCAACAGGTCTATGGCATTCATGGTCGAGTCTCTCCAACATGTCAGGGGGTGAGCGCGAACGGTCTCAAGGCCGAAAGTCGCTCATTGTCCTGGAGCATTTGTCGTGCCGGTTTTTGCCAGTGCGATAACGTGTTTACAAAACAATAAGTTGAAGTGACTGATGGCGAACTGGGGTCATGCAGCCTGCATGAGTCCGGAAATTGACTCATGCAGTTCGCAGTGGAACATTGATGTTTCAGACAATAAAAAAAGCTCGGTGACTGCGCCGAATGCTGTTCACTTAAGACATTCTTCAGTCGAGCTAGAACCTGTGGCGAGGGGATTTATCGAAACGTCGCACCGCCCCGTTGGGCTGCGAAGCGGCCCCAGCGTCTTTTCAGACAGACTAAGTTGTCTGGATTACGACTGCTTCGCAGCCGAACGGTGTGACGTTTCGCTAAATCCCCTCGCCACAAATGTGGACGCCGCGCTTAAGTGAACAGCATTCGGCGCAGTCGCCGAGCTTTTCAAGTTCAGGAGATGGATTCGGGTTGCTGGAGCGAACGATGCGCGTTTTGCGTGGATATCGAGACAGGTGGGAAATCTTCGTTGAGCAGCCGCAAGTGCTCGATCGCTTCCTTGAACTTCAAGTCGGCCTTTCTACGCAAGGCCCGATAACGATCGAACTGTTCCACATCCATGTCGCTGCCCTCGAGTAACGCGAAGGCACTACGGCTGAGCGCCTGGGCCTCTTCAAACATTTGATGATTACGTTCCAGGGCCAAAGCCCGGCAAGCTTTGATTTCATCGGAGGTGGAATAGTGAACCATGACCAGCACCTGATTTTTTCGAGGTTCTTCTTGATAGGTATCGATGCCGCAGGGGAACCGAACCTGGCATGTCCCGACCGTGCAAAAGCCGGGTGGGATTAAGGTTGTGACCTGCGGGGTCGCTCAAGGACTTCAAATTTATCAGTGAAGAAATTCGATAATTCATGCCGTAAATACTCACGACCAAATCAAAAAATCTGTTTTTTTTGCCGTTCATATTGAGCCAGGATCGGTTGAGTACTGATCCCGTGAAGCAGGATGCTGAGCGCGACCACGGACAACGTCAGGTCGGTGCATAGCGTTGCTATCGACTCACCCAACCCGTGGTTCAGGGCATAAAACAGGTAATACAGACTGCCGATGCCGCGTATGCCGAACCAGCCAATCAACATTCGCTGGTGGCCGTTGAGCAAACTGCCCCAAGGCATGGCGAAGACGCTCAGTGGTCGTATCAGGCAAAACAACACGCCGGCGATCGACAACGCACGCCAGTCCCAATGCGTCATCAGCACCACGCCGAGCAGCGTCACCAGAAAGACTTCCATGGCCCGTTCCACCAGACTGCCAAAGGCGAGCATGTCGCCCATCATGATGCCCGCGGCGACCTGCGTGTCCTCAAGGCTTGCGGTATCACCATGAACCGCGTGCTGCGGCTCGACGTTCTGATGTCCCACGACAGGCTGTACCAGATGCTCAGCGGGAAGTTCGTCGTCGCCGGTGGATTTGACTTCTTCGTGGCGCAAACCCAAGCCGGCGGCGAACACTGACAGAAAGCCGTAACCGTGAATCCACTCGGCCCCAACATACGCCAGGGCAATCAAGGCGAGGGAGAGGTAATCATTCGGGGAAAGGGTGCTGTCGTCATTTTTGATGCGCATTAACAAGGTCAGGCGGCCAATACCGCGGCCCATCCAGTAGCCGGTGAGCAAACCGGCCGGGACTGCCCACAACAGACTGCGCAACACCCAGTCGCTGAGCCAGCCGGGGTTGCTGTCGTGTTGCACCAGCAGCAGGCCGAGGATGACAAACGGGAAGGCGATCCCGTCATTGAGCCCGGCTTCACCCGACAGCCCGAAGCGCACGCTGTCGTCATCCCGGGCGTCGTTGACCTGCACCAGGGCGGCGAGCACCGGGTCGGTGGGCGCCAGAATCGAGCCGATCAACACGGACGCGCCCCAGGACAATTCGAAAGCGTAATGCAGCAACAGGCTGACCCCGGCAATGGTCAACACCATGACCGGGCCAGCCAGGCCGTAGGCAATGCGCCAGTTTTCGTTCCTGAGCGGCAAGCGCAACTTCAAACCGCAGACAAACAACGAAAACAGCACGGCGACTTCCGTCAGGTGCTCCATCCAGGTGGACGCATCTTCGGTGTCCAGTTTTAACAGTCCAAGCCCCGCGGGACCGATGGCTGCGCCCAGCACCAGACACACCGCCGACGTGGTCACCGGCATCCAACGCAGGTACGAAGAGGTCAGCGCCAGCGTCAGCAGCACCGCACCCAACACCGCCACCCATAAAATGAAGCTCATGCTCGGTACTCGCCGGGTGCATGCCGCGATGCAGGGCCTGCGCCATCAACCGACGGTCGTGCGCAGGTATTCAGGCGTCAATACGTTGAACCATAGCAGGATCATCGAGACCAGGAGGGTGACCAGCACCAGCAGCCCGACGCCCCAGACACAAGCGGCATTCAGCAAGCCTTGTTCCTTGCGCTCATGCATAAAGGTCGGCAAGCCGACGAACAGCAGAAACGTCGAATAGATCGACGCCGCGCCCAGCCCCACAATCGCCAGCCAGCGGCTCGGGTACAAACCGGCGAAGCCTGCGAGGAAAAACGGGGTCACGGTGTAAGCGGCAAAACCGATGCATTGGTTGACGGTCGGCCGCGCGTCGAAGGTGCGCGACATCCAGCGGATGAACAGCCCCATCAGCGCCACGCCGGCGACGATGGTCACGTACAGCAGAACGCAGAGTTGTAGCGCGCTGGCGCTGCTGAGTTTGACTGTTTCGTTTTCGACCAGGCTCCAGCCGACGTAGGTGGTCCCGATAAACAGGCACACGGCAGGGATCATGGCGAGCAACAGTAAATGAGCGAGGTAGTGGCATGGATGCGCTTCCTCTTCCTTGCGGATATCCGTCCACGCGTAGTTCGGTTGGGTGAACAGCTTGACGATAGGTGCGGACATGATGACCTCCAGATATCGAAAGGCCCGCCATTGGAGTAATGCTGTTCACATAAGACAATCTTCAGGCGAGCAAGAAACCTGTGGCGAGGGGATTTATCCCCGTTGGGTCGCGAAGCGGCCCTCAGCGTCCATTCAAGCAGACTGAGTCTCGCGGATTTACGACTGCTTCGCAGCCGAACGGGGCGGTGCGACGTTTCGCTAAATCCCCTCGCCACAAATGTTGGGCCGGCGCCTGAGTGAACAGCATTACGCCATTGGAGGGCCTATAAGAATGTGGAGCTCTGGAAATGGCGACGGGTTCAACTTAAAGCATCGGCTTGCCACCGGTGATTCCATAGCGCTGCCCCGTGATGTAACTGGCCTCGTCCGACGCCAGCAACACATAAATCGGCGCCACTTCCACCGGTTGACCCGGCCGGTCGAGTGGGGTTTGACCGCCGAAGTTCTGAACCTCTTCATCGGGCATGGTCGAGACAATCAGCGGCGTCCAGATCGGCCCCGGTGCCACGCAGTTCACCCGAATGTTCTCCGGCCCCAGCATCTGCGCCAGGCCAGCGGTGAAGTTGGCAATCGCGCCCTTGGTCGTGGCGTAAGGCAGGAGGGGCGGTTTGGGCATGTCGGAATTGACCGAACGGGTGTTGATGATCGAACTGCCGGGTTTCATGTGCTTCAACGCGGCCTGACAGAGCCTGAAAATGGCGGTGATGTTGACGTCGAAGGTCATCACCCATTCTTCGTCCGGGATGTCCTCGAGGTGTTCATGGTTCATCTGGAACGCGGCTGCCGTCCAGTCGGCCTGAGCCCTTGTAGCTGTGTTCGCCACAGTCGGGGTACGGGTCCATTTTCTTTTGGGAGTCGGGGACTGGCTGGCTTTGTTTCGGGAAGGGTGGTTTTGGATAGGCAATCATTGCGAAATCTCCGTTCTCAAGGCAGAGGAGTCAAAGGGTTGACCCTGGTGTTTTGCCTTGAGTTCGGTTGGATTTCCGTGATGGTCACTCTTGTCGCCGATCGTTCCCACGCTCCGCGTGGGAATGCCTCAATGGACGCTCTGCGTCCGCTCTTGGGACGCGGAGCGTCCCGGGCTGCATTCCCACGCGGAGCGTAGGAACGATCATCATCAGGCCTTGCGATTGAGCAAGCTGCGCTCCATCCGCGCAATGCCTTCTTCCAGCAATGACCGTGGGCAGCCGAAATTCAGGCGCACGAACTGTTTGCTGTCATCGCCGAAGTCCAGACCAGGACTCAGCCCGACCTTGGCCTGTTCAAGGAAAAACTGCTGAGGGTTATCCAGGCCCAGCGCCGAGCAATCGAGCCACGCCAGATACGTGCCTTGCGGGATATTCATGGTCACCCCCGGCAGTCGCGTATTGACCGCGTCCACCAGATAATCCCGATTGCTTTGCAGGTACGCCTTCAACCCGGCCAGCCAAGGGCCGCCTTCGCTGTAGGCGACGCGCGTCGCTTCCATGCCCAGCGGGTTGACGCTGTCGACCATGCCACAGCGGGCGTGGTTGACCTTTGCACGCAACGCCGAGTCCTGAATGATCATGAACGACGTCTTCAGACCGGCGATGTTGTAGGCCTTGCTCGCCGACATCAGCGTAATGGTGCGCTTGGCGATTTCCGGGCTCAGGGACGCTGTCGGAATGTGCACGCGCCCGTCGAAACACAGCTCGGCATGAATCTCGTCAGAGATGATCCAGGCATCCTGCTCCAGGCAAATGTCGGCGACCGCTTGCAGTTCTTCTCGCGGGAAGACTTTGCCCACCGGGTTGTGCGGGTTGCTCAGCAGCAGCGCACCGCCACCGGTCAGCGCCCGATTCAAGGCATCGAGTGGCGTGGCGTAAGTGCCGTCCGCCAACGCATCGAATTCGAGTTCAACCTTGTTCAAGCCCCAGTGCCCCGGCGCATGGCGCAGCGGCGGGTAGTTCGGAACCTGGACCACAACGTTCTGCTGCGGCTGGACCAGCGCATTCAGCGCCATGTTGAAACCCGACTCCACGCCCGGCAGGAAAATCAGTTCTTCAGGCAATACGCGCCAGGCGTACTTGTTCCAGAGGTCGGCGACGATGGCATCGCGCAAGTCATCCTGGGCCACGCTGTAGCCGAGCATCGGGTGTTCCAGACGTTTTTGCAGGGCCTGGATGATCACCGGCGGTGCGGAGAAGTCCATGTCGGCCACCCACATCGGCAACACGTCGGCCGGGTAACGGCTCCATTTGGTACTGCCGGTGTTGTGGCGGTCGAACACCTGATCAAAATCGAAAGTCATGCTCAGTCTCATAAAAAGCGTGGTTGAACGTGGGGCAATGATAAACGCCAAGCCCCTGTGGGAGCGAGCACCCACAGGTTGTGTGTGATGGCTTAGGCCGCGGTGTTGCCCGATGGTCGGTTTTCACACAGTCAGTTCTAACATTGTCTACAGTTTTAAGTGTCGGCAGCCAGACTGCCGCCACCATGATTGTCCAGAAAAACCCGGCAAAAATACCGGGTTTCCACCTGACAGGAGTGCACGATGGACCTCAACCGTCGTCAGTTCTTCAAGGTCGCTGGTATCGGCCTTGCGGGCTCGAGCCTCGGCGCGCTGGGCATGGCCCCCGCGACTGCCTTCGCCGAGCAGGTGCGCCACTTCAAGCTTGCCCACACCCATGAAACCCGCAACACCTGCCCGTACTGCTCGGTCGGCTGCGGCGTGATCATGTACAGCCAGGGCGATGCGGCCAAGAACGTCGCGCAAAACATCATCCACATCGAAGGCGATTCCGACCACCCGGTCAACCGCGGCACCCTGTGCCCCAAAGGTGCCGGTCTGCTCGACTTCATTCACAGTCCCAACCGTCTTCAGTACCCACAGGTGCGCAAGCCCGGCACCACAGAGTGGACGCGAATCTCCTGGGATGAAGCGCTGGATCGCATCGCTGACCTGATGAAGGCTGACCGTGACGCCAACTTCATCGAGAAGAACGCTCAGGGGAAAACGGTGAATCGTTGGCTGACCACCGGTTTCCTTGCGGCGTCGGCGTCGTCCAACGAAGCGGGTTACATCACCCACAAGGTGATTCGCAGTCTGGGCATGCTGGGGTTCGATAACCAGGCACGTGTCTGACATGGCCCGACGGTGGCAAGTCTTGCCCCGACGTATGGCCGTGGTGCCATGACCAACCACTGGACCGATATCGCCAACGCGAATCTGGTTCTGGTGATGGGCGGCAACGCAGCAGAAGCGCACCCTTGCGGTTTCAAATGGGTGACCGAAGCCAAAGCCCACAACAAGGCGCGGCTGATTGTGGTCGACCCGCGTTTCACCCGTACCGCCTCGGTGGCCGACTATTACGCGCCGATCCGCACCGGTACCGACATCGCCTTCATGGGCGGGCTGATCAATTACCTGCTGACTGAAGACAAGATCCAGCACGAGTACGTGCGCGCCTATACGGACGTGTCTTTCATCGTCAAGGCCAGCTACGGTTTCGAGGACGGGTTGTTCAGCGGTTACGACGCGAACAAACGCACCTACACCGACAAGTCCGGCTGGGGCTACGAAATCGGTGAGGATGGCTTCGCCAAAGTCGACCCGACCTTGCAGGACCCGCACTGCGTCTATCAATTGATGAAGCAGCATTACAGCCGCTACACCCTGGAGTTGGCCAGTCAGGTTTGCGGCATGCCCACGGACGCGATGCAAAAAATCTGGGAAGAGATCGCCACCTGCTCACAACCGGGCAAGACCATGACGATTCTCTATGCGCTGGGCTGGACCCAGCATTCGACCGGCTCGCAGATGATTCGCAGCGCGGCCATGGTGCAACTGCTGCTGGGCAACGTCGGCATGCCGGGCGGGGGCGTGAACGCCCTGCGCGGGCACTCCAACATTCAGGGCCTGACCGACCTGGGCTTGCTGTCCAACCTGCTACCCGGTTACCTGACCCTGCCGTCTGAGGCCGAACAGGATTACAACGCCTATATCGCCAAGCGCTCACTCAAGCCGCTGCGTCCCGGGCAGATGTCCTACTGGCAGAACTACGGCAAGTTTCACGTCAGCCTGATGAAAGCCTGGTACGGCGCCAACGCCACTGCTGAGAATAACTGGGGCTACGACTGGCTGCCCAAGCTGGACATTCCCGGCTACGACATCCTGAAAATGTTCGACATGATGGGCAAGGGCGAGGTCAATGGCTACATGTGCCAGGGCTTCAACCCGATCGCCGCATTACCGGACAAGAACCGTGTGATGAAGGCGCTCGCCAAACTCAAATGGCTGGTGGTGATGGACCCACTGGCCACCGAAACCTCAGAGTTCTGGCGTAACGTCGGGCCTTACAACGATGTGGAAACGGCCAGCATCCAGACCGAAGTCATCCGTCTGCCGACCACCTGCTTCGCTGAAGAAAACGGTTCACTGGTCAACAGCGGTCGCTGGCTGCAATGGCACTGGAAGGGCGCCGATGGCCCGGGGCAGGCGCGCACGGACGTGAAGATCATGGCCGAGCTGTTCTTGCGCCTGCGCAAGCGTTACCAGGCCAACGGCGGTGCCTGGGCCGAGCCGATCCTCAAACTCGACTGGCCCTACAAGACGGCGGATGACCCGACACCGGAAGAGCTGGCCCGGGAATTTAACGGCTATGCCATCGCCGATGTCACTGACGCCTCAGGTGCGGTGGTCAAGGCCGGTCAGCAGCTGTCCGGCTTTGGCCAACTCAAGGACGATGGCAGCACGGCTTCCGGGTGCTGGATCTTCTGCGGCAGCTGGACCGAGCAGGGCAATAACATGGCCCGGCGCGACAACAGCGATCCTTTCGGCATGAAACAGAACCTGGGATGGGCCTGGGCCTGGCCGATGAACCGGCGGATTCTCTACAACCGCGCCTCCTGCGACCCTCAAGGCAAACCGTGGGACGCGAACAAACGGCTGGTGTGGTGGAACGGCAAGGCCTGGACAGGCACCGACGTGCCCGACTACAAGGTCGATGCCCCACCGGAAGCGGGCATCAACCCGTTCATCATGAACCCCGAAGGCGTGGCGCGTTTCTTCGCCCTCGACAAGATGAACGAAGGGCCGTTCCCTGAACACTATGAGCCGTTCGAGACGCCCATTGGCATCAATCCGATGCACCCGAACAACAAGCAGGCGACCAGCAACCCGGCCGGGAGGATCTTCGATTCAGTCTGGGAAACCCTCGGGCAGGCCAAGGACTTCCCTTACGCGGCGACCAGTTACCGGCTGACCGAACACTTCCACTTCTGGACCAAGCATTGCCCCATCAATGCCGTGACCCAGCCCGAGCAGTTTGTCGAAATCGGTGAAGTGCTGGCCAAGGAGAAAGGCATCGTGGCCGGCGACCGGGTCCGTGTCAGTTCCAAGCGCGGGCACATAGAAGCAGTGGCGGTGGTGACCAAGCGGATTCGTCCGCTGCAGGTCAACAATCAGGTGGTGCACCAGATCGGTATCCCGTTGCACTGGGGATTCACTGGCGCCACCCGTCACGGTTACCTGACCAACACCCTGGTGCCGTTCCTCGGCGATGGCAACACTCAGACCCCGGAATCCAAGTCATTCCTGGTCAACGTGGAGAAAGTCTAAATGGCCAGCCAAGACATCATCGCCCGTTCGGCCACCACGACCGTCCCGTCCTCGGTACGCAATCAAGAGGAAGTGGCCAAGCTGATCGACACCACCAAGTGCATTGGCTGCAAGGCGTGTCAGGTCGCCTGCTCGGAATGGAACGAGCTGCGCGACGATGTCGGCCACAACCTCGGCACCTACGACAACCCGCAGGACCTGAGCGCAGAAACCTGGACCTTGATGCGCTTCACCGAGCATGAAACCGACGCCGGCAATCTTGAGTGGCTGATTCGCAAGGACGGCTGCATGCACTGCGCCGAGCCCGGTTGCCTGGCGGCGTGCCCGAGTCCGGGGGCGATCATTAAGCACGCCAATGGCATTGTCGATTTCGACCAGGACCATTGCATCGGCTGCGGTTATTGCATCACCGGTTGCCCGTTCAATATCCCGCGAATCTCGCAAAAGGATCACAAGGCCTACAAATGCACATTGTGCTCGGACCGGGTGGCGGTGGGGCTGGAGCCGGCCTGCGTGAAAACCTGCCCGACCGGTGCCATCGTTTTCGGCAGCAAGGAAGACATGAAAGAACACGCTGCCGAACGTATCGTCGACCTCAAGAGCCGTGGCTTCGACAACGCTGGCTTGTATGACCCCGAAGGTGTCGGCGGCACCCACGTGATGTACGTGCTGCACCACGCCGACACGCCGAAGTTGTATGCCGGCCTGCCGAGCGCTCCGACCATCAGTCCGCTGGTGGAGTTGTGGAAAGGCGTGAGTAAACCGTTGGGCTTACTGGCTATGGGTTTGGCCGTGCTGGCCGGGTTCTTCCACTACGTGCGGGTCGGGCCGCAGTTGGTCGAGGAGGATGAACTGCCGACCACCGTTGATCCTGCGGTGCATGAAGTCGATCCGTCAGTACACACCTTTGATCCGCGCGGGGAGGACAGACCATGATCCGCAGACAGATCCTGCGCTACACCTCGAACCAGCGCACCAATCACTGGCTGGTGGCGATTTTCTTCTTCATGGCGGCGCTGTCGGGGCTGGCGTTGTTCCATCCGGCACTGTTCTGGCTGAGCAATCTGTTTGGCGGTGGGCCGTGGACGCGCGTTCTGCATCCGTTCATGGGCGTGGTGATGTTCGTCCTGTTTCTGGGATTGGTGATTCAATTCTTCCGGGCGAACTTCTTTATCAGCAATGACCGCTTGTGGCTGCGACGCGTCGGGCGGGTAATCAAGAACGAGGAAGAGGGCGTGCCGCCCATCGGCAAGTACAACCCTGGGCAGAAGCTGCTGTTCTGGACCTTGCTGATTTGCATGCTGGTGCTGTTGTTCAGCGGCTTGGTGATCTGGCGCGCGTATTTCAGCGAGTACTTCGGCATCACCAGCATTCGTTGGGCCATGCTGCTGCATGCGTTGGCGGGTTTGATCCTGGTGCTGAGCATCATCGTTCACATCTACGCTGGCATCTGGATCAAGGGTTCGGTCAGCGCCATGACGCATGGCTGGGTCAGCCGCGCCTGGGCGAGGAAACACCATGAACTCTGGTACCGCGAAGTGACCCGCGACGAGCACCCCGACCGGCCAATCAGCAAAAAAGGATAACCCCTTGGCGACGATTCTTGAGCCTGGCGAGATCGAAGCGGCGGCGAGTTCGCCGCCGTTTCTGCACCTGCCACCGAACAACCTGTTCACCTTGCGCGCCTTGCGCCTGGAACGTCTGGTTGACGGCCATCCAATGGCCGATTACCTGCGGTTGGTGACCGGTCTGTGCCACGTGCAGCAGGGACTGATGGATGATCCGCCCGCAGCCGCCATGCCCGATCCCGAACGTAGGCGAATGTGCCAGCAACACGGCTTGCCGCCGTTCGCCGCCGACAGTCTGGTACGCGAAGACCATTGGCTGCCTTACCTCGAAGCGCTATTGCAGCGTTACCAGCCACCGCCGCAACCGGCCGTGGAAAAAGCCGTGGCGACCTTGCGCAGCGCCAACGTCGGGCAACGCAAGGCCTGGGCGATTGCGCTGGTCAGCGGCCAGTTCGCCTTGCTGCCCGCCGCCGTGGTGCCGTTTCTCGGCGCCGCGTTGCAGGTGGCCTGGAGTCATTGGTTGCTGAGCACGCCGGACCTTGCGTTGAAGCCCGGTGACAGTCTCAGTCAATGCCCGGCCTGCGGTTCGCCGGCCATGGCCGGGGTGATTCGTCATCGCGGCAAATACAACGGCTTGCGGTACCTGGTGTGCTCGCTGTGTGCCTGCGAATGGCATGTGGTGCGGGTCAAATGCGTGTATTGCGAACAAAGCAAAGGCCTTGAATACGTCAGCCTCGATGACGACCGCCACGCCGCCAACCAGGCCCCGTTGCGCGCGGAGGTCTGTCCGGGCTGTCGCAGCTACCTGAAACTGCTTTACCTGGAAAACGACGCCGAGGCCGAAGCGCTGTCGACGGACCTGACCAGCCTGCTACTGGACATGCGCCTGGAGCAGGAAGGCTACCAGCGTCCGGCGCCTAATCTGTTGCTGGCACCGGGAGGTGACTGAGCGAGCCCTTTAAGCTATCCCTCCGGGCTCAGCGACTACACTCAGGCGCGACGGTCAACGTTTGCGGGAGCGCCTGATGTCTTCCAGATCCGCCAGCTCAACCCTGCGGCTGCCTTCTATCGACAGTTTGCTGCGTCATCCCGCCTGTCAGCCATTGGCCGAACGTTACGGGCGTGATGCGCTGCTGGCCAGCCTGCGCCAATTGCTCGATGACTTGCGTGAGCCGGTCCTTTTCGGGCAACTCGACGCCATTGAAATCGCGCCTGAAGCATTAGCGGGCAGGGCGGGAGAACGCTTGGCCAGTCAGCATCGCAGCAACGTGCGCCGGGTGTTCAATCTTACCGGCACGGTGCTGCACACCAATCTGGGGCGAGCGTTGTTGCCGGAGGAAGCCATCGAAGCGCTGCAGAGGGCGGCCCGTTATCCGCTTAACCTGGAATTTGACCTGCACAGCGGCAAGCGCGGCGACCGAGATGACCTGATCGAAGGCCTGATCCGCGAGCTGACCGGCGCCGAGGCGGTGACGGTGGTCAACAACAACGCCGCTGCGGTGTTGCTGGCGCTCAACAGCCTGGGCGCGCGTAAGGAAGGCATCATTTCCCGAGGCGAACTGATCGAAATCGGTGGCGCCTTCCGCATTCCCGACATCATGGCCAGGGCTGGGGTCAGGCTCCACGAAGTCGGCACCACCAATCGCACCCATGCACGGGATTACGAGGCGGCCATCGGCCCCCGTAGCGGTTTGGTGATGCGCGTCCATGCGAGCAACTACAACATCGAAGGCTTCACCGCGCGAGTGCCGACCGCCGAGTTGGCGCAACTCGCGCATCAACACGGCTTGCCATTGCTTGAAGACCTCGGCAGCGGCAGCCTGCTGGACCTGACGCGCTGGGGCTTGCCCGCCGAACCGACGGTGCGCCAGGCACTGATCGATGGCGCCGACATCGTCACCTTCAGTGGCGACAAACTGCTGGGTGGCCCCCAGGCCGGGTTGATTGTCGGCCGCAAAGACCTGATCGCGAAGATCAAGAAAAATCCACTCAAACGCGCCTTGCGGGTCGACAAACTGACCCTGGCCGCCCTCGAAGCGGTGTTGGGCCTGTACCGCGACCCTGATCGACTGGCCGAACGGTTGCCGAGTTTGCGCCTGCTGACCCGACCCCAGGCGGACATCCTCGCCCAGGCTGAACGCCTGCAACCCTCGCTGGCCAAAGCCTTGGGCGACGGCTGGAGCGTCAGCGCAGTACCGGCGCTGGGCATGATCGGCAGCGGCAGCCAACCGGTGGCGCGATTGCCGAGTGCCGCGTTATGCCTGCGACCGCACGTATCCAAACGTCTTCGCGGGCGGCAGCTGCAGGGTCTGGAAGCGGTCCTGCGTGCGTTGCCGATTCCGGTGCTGGGGCGCATTGATGACGATGCGTTGTGGCTGGACCTGCGGCAACTGGACGATGAACCGGCGTGGCTGGCGCAACTCGATCAAATGGCAGGAACCGTAGCGTGATCGTCGGCACCGCCGGGCACATCGACCACGGCAAGACGGCCTTGCTCCAGGCACTGACCGGCCTGCTCGGCGACCGGCGTCGGGAAGAACGTGAACGCGGCATGACCATCGACCTCGGCTACCTCTACGCGGCGCTGGAACCCCACGCGCCCCTGACCGGTTTTATCGACGTGCCCGGTCATGAGCGCTTCACCCACAACATGCTGGCGGGGGCTCAGGGCATTGATCTGGTGTTGCTGGTGGTCGCGGCCGACGATGGTGTCATGCCGCAGACTCGCGAACACCTGGCCATCGTTGAACTGCTGGGTATCCCTCGAGCGCTGGTGGCGATCAGCAAATGCGACCGCGTCGAACCGTCCAGAGTGCACGCCGTCCGCGAACAGATCCAGACATTGCTGGCCCCGGGACCCTATGCCAACGTGCCGCAGATTGCGCTGTCGAGTGTGACCGGGGAGGGCGTCGAGACGCTGCGACAGGCCTTGCTCGCGGCGCAACGTGAAGTCCTTCAACGCAGCACCAGCGGCGGTTTTCGCCTGGCGATTGACCGAGCCTTCAGCGTGGCTGGCGTCGGTATCGTGGTGACCGGCACTGCGTTGTCTGGCGTGGTGGCCGTGGGCGATACGCTGATGCTCGGCCCGCTGGGCAAACCCGTTCGCGCGCGCGGCCTGCATGCGCAGAGCCAGGCTGCCGAGATCGCAATGGCCGGACAGCGAGTAGCGTTGAACCTGAGTGCCGAACGCTTGGCCCTGGAGCAGATCCATCGCGGTCAGTGGCTGTCGTCCGAGTGGCTGTACGCGCCAACCCAGCGAGTGGATATCGACCTGCAATTGTTGGCCAGCGAACCCAAAGCCTTCGAGCACTTTCAGCTTGTGCATGTTCACGTGGGGACTCAGGACGTGACTGGCCGGGTGGCGTTGCTGGAAGGCACCCGCCTTTTGCCGGGTGAGCGGATGTTCGCGCAACTGCTGTTGAATGCCCCGGTGCAGGCCGTGAAGGGCGATCCCTTGATCCTGCGGGACCAGAGCGCCCAACGCACCCTCGGCGGCGCGCGGGTGCTCGACCCGTTTGCACCGACCCGACAACGCCGCAGCCCCGAACGGTTGGCGCAGTTATACGCCCTCGCCCCAGGTAATCAGTTGGAGGAGGTCCTGCCGGCATTATTGGCCAACAGCGACACCGGGCTCGACCCGCAGCGTCTTGAGCGTCAGTTCAATCGCCCCCGCAACACCTGGGTTTTGCCCGATGACGTGCGCCTGATCGACACCCGCCAAGGCCCGTTGCTGTTCAGTGCGGCCCGCTGGGAAGCACTGAAAGCATTGTTGCTGGAACACCTCGCACGTTTTCATCAACTGGAACCGGATCAAATGGGCCCGGACCGGGATCGCCTGCGGCGGTTCAGCGGCACCGCGCTGGAGCGTGCGACGTTCATCAGCCTGCTCGACGAATTACTCGCCAGCGCGGCCATTGCCGCCAGCGGGCCTTGGTTGCATTTGCCCGATCATCAGGTGCGTTTGAGCGAAGACGACGACGCCTTGTGGCAACACTTGCAGCCATTGTTCGAACAGGCAGGTTTTGATCCGCCGTGGGTGCGCGACCTTGGCCATGACGAGGCGGCCGTGCGCTTGCTGCTGTGCAAAATGGCGAGGTTGGGATTGGTGCATCAAGTCGTCCGTGACCTGTTCTACACCGACACGATGATCCGCCGATTGGCGGCTATGCTTGTGCAACTGGCGGCGCAAAACCCGGTGATTCAGGTCACGGCGTTTCGTGATGCGGTGGGCCTGGGTCGCAAGCGCAGCATCCAGATTCTCGAATACTTCGACCGGATCGGCCTGACGCGACGGTTTGGCGACAAGCGCCATATCCGCCTCGACAATGCCTTGGCCCAACGCACCGACCACTGATTTCAAGGAAGGCAATCGCGCCCGGTGGCGCGGCCGGGCTTCAAACCCGGTTGGGGACGGCATCCGTTCCCGGGCAGGTTCGACTCCGGCTGCCTTCCGCCATTTTCCCCATCAGAGATGCCCGAAGCTCAGCGGGTACTGGATAACCACGTAGATCCTGTCGATATCGTCGCCGGCCTGTGCGCTGTTGGCCCGGTGCGACACATGGGACAGTTGCAGGGACAAGCCCTTCGCCGATCCTGATTGCACGATGTAACGCAGGTCTATGTCCCGCTCCCAATGCCGTCCGCCGTCCCCTTGTTGAGGAACGTACTCACCGAGCGTCTCGTCGAACGGGTTGTAGGCTCCACCTTTGGGCGCATGGGTGCCGTCGATCTGGCTGCCTTTCACATAACGGGTCATGAAGTTCAGCCCGGGAATCCCGTAGGGGCCCAGGTCAAGGTCATAGCGTGCTTGCCAGGAACGTTCATGCGCGCCGTTGAAGTCCGCGTACTTGATCGAGTTGGCGAGGTAGATGGAGTCGCCACCGACGAAATCGAAGGGCGTGTCGCCATTGATTTTTTGATAAGCCAGCGTGAACCCGTGGGCATCGTGAGTGTATTTGCCCGACAGGCTGAATGCCGTGTTGTCGATGGCGCCGGCCAACGCCTGGCCGGTGTCCTGCGTGTGATAGACATTGGCATCGAGGAACATGCCGGATTGTTTCAGGTGCAGGTTGGCGTAGTACTGGTGCCAGGTGTCGGTCAGCTCGGAAGCGTAGAGCGCGCCGCCGACGGGACTCTGGGTGAACAGGTCAGCGCCGAGAAACGAGATGCCACCGGCCTCGGTGTTGGCGCCGTAGCCGTAAAAGTCGTCTTTGCTCGAAGAACTGTCCTGGTTCTTGAACGCGGTGAAGTGACCGGCCTGCAGATTCATACCGTCGATTTCACGGCTGTTGAGCAAAAAACCCGTGGCGTACTCCGGTTGCAGGCGTTTGTCTGCGGTGTCGAACACCGGGGTTTCCACCATCATTTCACCGAAGGCCACTGTGGTTCGGGAGGCCTTGATTTTCAATGCCGCGCCGCCGCTGGAGTAGTTGTCTTCACTGCGGCCATCAGCATCCACGGGCAGCAGTCCAGTCCCGGAATGGCCCTTGCCGCCATCGAGCTTGAGCCCCAGAAACCCATGGGCATCCAGGCCAAATCCAAATGTACCGGGCGTGAATCCGGATTCAAAAGCGCCGATAAATCCTTGAGCCCACTCCTGTTTATAGTTTTTGTCCGCGGGTGACGGTGACCGATAGTCACTGTTGAGGTAGAAATTTCGACTGAGCACCGACAACGATGCACCGTCCAGAAAGCCCTGGGAGGGTTGCGTCGATTCATCAGCCAGAGCCGCCCCGGCCGAGCCCGCGAACAGCACCGACACCCAGAACGGCAACGCGAGTTTCAGTTCTTGCGCGCAAAGCTTCATGGCTTATTCATCACGAGGACAGCGACTCCAGAATGTCTGGAGTCGCTTGTTTTTAGACGGCGCTTAATGGCCTTCCGAGGCACCGAACATGGTTTTGGCGTAGATCAGGCCAAGACCGTAGGAGCCTCCGTTCGCAATCGAGGTTTTCACCGTTTCGTCATAGGTTTCGGTACGTGCCCAGTCGCGCTGGAGTTCAAGCAGGTATTGCAGCGAGGTCATTGGGCGGGCACCGATCTGGATCATGCGCTGCATCGCCATTTCATGGGCTTCGGTGCTGACGTCGCCACAGGCATCGGCAATCACGTAAACCTCGAAACCCTGGTCGATGGCCGACAGTGCCGGGCCCACGATGCACACCGAGGTCCACAGACCGGCGAGGACGATTTTCTGTTTGCCGAACGCGTTGACTTCGACGGCAATGCGCTCGTCTTCCCAGGTGTTCATGCTGGTACGGTCGATGACGTTGTGTTCCGGGAACACTGACTTGATTTCGTCGAAGATCGGCCCGGAGAAGCTCTTCTCGGCGACGGTGGTCAGGATGGTCGAGACCTTGAAGCCCCGCGCGGCCTTGGCCACAAGTGCAGCGTTGTTGCGCAGGGTGACGGCGTCAATTGACTTGGTCGCAAAGGACATCTGCGACTGGTGATCGATCATGATCAGGGTGTGGTCGGACGGGGTCAGCAGGGTTTTGCCGGGAACAGCTTTTGCGAGGGCCATGGCGATGTCCTTACGGGTGAGTGAGGAGGCCATGGTTGCGTAGATTCAGGCGGGAATATTGAACCGATGTGCTGTGTTTGGTTTTTTTGCGAGGATGCTGAAGGACGGCCCCGCGCGCTGTCGGTCAAGGCGCGGGGCTGTCTGTCACTGCATCACATAACGCCCAGGCGCCGACTCAATCGCCGGGTATTGCGCGTTACCGGTATGCAGTACCGAGGGCTGGCGTTCGCCAGACTGTTCAGCCAGCCAGACGAACCAGTCATTCCACCAGCTACCGGAATGTTGCTGAGCGTTCTTGAACCAGGTTTCCGGGTTTTTGGTGACCCGGTTGTTGGTCCAGTAGTGGCGTTTTTCCTTGGCCGGCGGGTTGATCACCCCGGCGATATGCCCTGATGCGCCCAGTACAAAACGCTTGGTCCCGGAGAGCAACTCGGTGCTGGCGTAAGCGCTTCTCCACGGCACGATGTGATCGTCATGGGTGGCGAGGATGTACGCCGGAGCATCGATGGCGCGCAGGTCCAGCTTGACCCCGCAACAGTCCAGCTCACCGGATTTCAGATCGTTCTGCAGATAGGTGTGGCGCAAATACCAGCAGTACATCGGTCCCGGGAGGTTGGTGCTGTCGTTGTTCCAGAACAGCAGGTCAAGGGGGATTGGTTTCTGGCCCTTGAGGTATTTGTCGACGTTGTAGTTCCACCACAAGTCGTTGGGACGCAGCAGCGAGAAGGTATTGCCCATGTCCTCGCCCTTGAACAGGCCGATGGGGCCATCCTGGCCGCCGATGGTGCGCTCGCGGTAGGCCACCAGTTGTTCGTCGACGAAAATGTCGATGGGGCCGGTATCGAGGTAGTCGAGGAAGGTGGTCAAAAGGCTCACGCTGCCAATCTCGCGGTCGCCGCGCGCCGCCAGGACCGCCAGCGCCGAACTCAACAAGGTGCCGCCGATGCAGAAGCCGACGCAATTGGGCCGCTGCTCGCCGCTGATCTCGCGGGTCACTTGCAGGCCTTTGAGGATGCCGGTTTCGATCAGGTCATCCCAAGTGGTGCCAGCGTGCTCCTGGTCGAAGTTACGCCACGACATCAGAAACACCGGATGCCCTTGTTTCAACAGATGGGCAACCATCGAGTTGTCCGGGCGCAAGTCGAGAATGTAGTACTTGTTGATGGACGGCGGCACGACAAACACCGGGCGCCGGTACTGGGTTTCGCTTTGCGGGTAATACTGAATCAGCTGGAAGAGTTCGTTCTCGAACACCACTTCGCCGGGGGTGTTGGCGAGATCGACACCGACTTTGAAGGCGCCGGCGTCGCACTGGCGCATCTTGCCTTCTTGCAGGTCGCTGGCCAGGTGCAACAGGCCGGTGAGGAGGCTGCTGCCCTGGGTGTCGACGACCCGTTGCAGCGCATCGGGATTACTGGCCAGAAAGTTGCTGGGCGCGCCGGCCGCGATGGCCTGTTCCACCAGATAGAGCAGGCGCTGGCGCGGCTTTTTGTCCGGGATCGCTAACGTGTCCAGCAGCTTCAACAGAAACCCTGCGTTGAGCAGATAAAAGGCGGCGAGGGAGCCGAACAGGGGCTGGCTCCAGTTGCCGCTGGCAAAACGTCGATCGTCGAAGCTGAATGGCTGACCGGTCAGCAGTTGCTGGCCGAGTTCGCCCCATTGCTGTTGGTACTCCGATTGAAGGCTGTCCAGGGTGCCGCGCGGCAGGTCAAACCACTCGTTGTAGTCCTGGCCGGTAAACCACGGGTTGGTGCTGACCCAGAGACGTAGTTGTTGCACTGCAAAGGAGGCAATGAACGGAACCTGGCCTGACCAGAAGGTGTTGAAGGTATGCGCGTTATTGTCCATGGAACTCCTTGCCCACATCAGTAAACCAGGCAGAAAAAAACCGCGGCGCCGGACTTCGGCGCCGCGTTAGCAGTCAAGCAAGCAGTCCTGTGTTTCTTCTAGCGCTCGATGACCAGGCTGACGCCCTGGCCGCCACCGATGCACAACGTGGCCAGGCCTTTTTTGCCGTCGCGACGAATCAGTTCGTGCAACAGCGACACCAGAATCCGCGCGCCCGATGCGCCGATCGGATGACCCAGGGCAATCGCGCCACCGTTGACGTTGACTTTGCTGGTGTCCCAACCCAGTTCCTTGCCGACGGCCAGTGATTGCGCAGCGAACGCTTCATTGGCTTCGATCAGGTCGAGGTCGTCCAGGCTCCAGCCGGCTTTGGTCAATGCCAAGCGGGTGGCCGGTACCGGGCCGATGCCCATGATCGACGGGTCGACGCCAGCGCTGGCGTAAGCCTTGATGCGTGCCAGAACCGGCAAACCGAGGGCCTGGGCCTTGGCGGCGCTGGCCAGCAACAGTACGGCGGCACCGTCGTTGAGAGTCGACGAGTTCCCGGCGGTCACGCTGCCGTCTTTCTGGAACGCGGGTTTGAGGTTGCCCAGCGCCTTCAGCGTGCTGCCCGGACGCGGCTGTTCATCGGTGTCAAAGACCAGCGGCTCACCCTTGCGCTGAGGGATCAGGATCGGGGTGATTTCACGCTTGAAGTAACCCGCTTCGATGGCGGCAGAGGCTTTCTGCTGCGAGGCCGCGGCGAAAGCGTCCTGGTCTTCGCGACTCAGTTCGTATTTCTTCGCCAGGTTCTCGGCAGTGATGCCCATGTGGTAATCGTTGAAGGCGTCCCACAAACCGTCCTGAATCACGCTGTCTTGCAGTTGCGCATGACCCAGACGCAAACCGGTGCGGGCCTTGGGCAGAACATACGGCGCCAGGCTCATGTTTTCCTGACCGCCGGCAATGATGAGTTCGGCGTCGCCGCAACGGATGGCCTGGACCGCCAGCTGGACCGCCTTGAGGCCCGAGCCGCAGACCTTGTTCAGGGTCAGGGCAGGGGTGGTATGGGGCAGGCCGGCCTTGATCGCCGTCTGACGTGCGGGGTTTTGCCCCGAGCCTGCGGTGAGTACCTGGCCGAGGATCACTTCATCGATCTGCGAGCCGTCCAGACCGGTCTCTTCCAGCAAACGGCGAATGACCGCTGCGCCCAGCTCGGTGGCTGGAATCGCGGACAAGGCACCTTGAAAACTGCCAATGGCGGTACGAGTAGCGGCAACGATTACGACTTCGTTCATGCGTGACCTCATTAAGATGTTGTCGAGCGAAAGCAGGGCATCCATGCCCTGACAGGTCTACTGCATGTTCATGCCGCCGTTGACCGAGAAGTCGGCCCCGGTGCTGTAGGCCGATTCATCGGAAGCCAGCCAGGCCACGATGGAGGCGATTTCTTCAGGTTGACCGAGACGCCCGACCGGTGTGGCCGCGATCATGGTCTCGAGAATGTCCGGGCGAATGGCCGCCGTCATGCTGGTCTGGATGTAGCCTGGGGAAACGGTGTTGACGGTCACGCCCTTGCCGGACACTTCCCGGGCCAGCGCCATGGTGAAGCCATGGATACCGGCCTTGGCCGCGCTGTAGTTGGTCTGACCGAACTGACCACGCTGACCGTTGATCGAGGAGATGTTGATGACCCGTCCCCACTTCTTGGCCAGCATCCCTTCAATCACCTGTTTGGTGGTGTTGAACAGGCCACTCAGGTTGGTGCCGATGACCGCGTTCCAGTCTTCGGGCGTCAGCTTGCGAAAGGACGCATCACGGGTGATCCCGGCGTTATTGACCAGGACATCGATCGGGCCGAATTGCTCACGCGCCATCTCGAACGCGTTGCGTGTTGATTCCCAATCGGTGATGTCGCCATAGATGCATTCGAATTGATAACCCGCCTCCTGTTGGCTCGCCATCCATTCTTTCTTGCGGGCGGAATCGGAGCTGCAGCCCACGATGACCTTGAATCCTTCCTTGTACAGGCGTTGGCTTATCGCAGTGCCAATTCCACCCATACCACCCGTGACCAACGCAATACGACCAAGCGACTTCATATGCTCTCTTCCTTTTTGTATTTTGCGCGGCAAGATGGGGGATTGTTCGGTATTGGCAGGACGTGCGGAAGTGTTGAGAGGTGACGGTCTGGTGTCCAACGGTGCCATGTCCGAGGCGAAACTGAACTTTCTGTCGTCGCCTCTCCACAATCCTCTCACTACAGCCTCGCGGGCTCGGCAGCTGCTGCAAGGTGACGAGTGGTCTGAAATAGTGGCTAAAAGTGAGGAGTACCTATACTGGGATCAATATTGGCAACTGAACCACCTATTAGTATTTGATTCATCGCAGATCAGTCACGGCCCCGGACAGGATGTTCGGTTCCACAGGTCATTGAGGACGCCATGTATAGAATGAGTTCAGGCTATGCCAGCGTGCTGGTAAATACGCTCTTGGCTCAGGGACTGGATGTTGCCAGTCTGTGCCAGGAGGCTGAACTAGACATGAAACTCGCGAACAAACCAGGAGCGTTTTGCGAGCGAAGGGCTATCTATCGACTATGGGATCTGGCCGCTCAGGCCTCGGGGGATCCAGACATTGGCTTGAAGGCCTATGGAAGTTTCCACCCCGGCAGCTTTCAGATCGTCGGCTACACCATGATGTCCAGCCTGAATCTGAAAAACGCCCTTGAACGACTGGTCCGTTTCAGTCCGTTGATTGGTACCGGGTTCAGCCTTTTCTTTACATCGGAACAGCAGAATTACCGACTTTCCGGCCTTGATCATCAACAAAAAGGCTCGATCAAACCTCGCCAATACACCGATGCAGCGCTGGCTTCATTGCTGGGTTTCTGCCGTAAGCTGGCGGGCGGCAACGCACCGCAACCCTTGAGCGTGGGATTCACCTATCCCGAACCTGAAGACACCACCGAGCATCGTCGGTTGTTTGGCTGCGACCTGCATTTCGACGCGCCTTACGACAGCATTTTGTTTGACAGTGAGGAACTGATGCGTCCGTTGAGCATGGCCAATGAAGCGTTGGCGGTGCTGCATGACAGTTTTGCCGAGGCTCAACTGGACCTGCTGTTTGGTTTTTGCATTGTCAGCAGAATTCGCGCATTGATTACCGAGCGCTTGAGTCAGGGCCAGGGGCAATGCGACATGGAGTCGATCGCAGCGGCATTGAACATCAGCAAGCGGACGTTGCAACGCGCGCTGGAAAAGGAAGGGACGCAATTCAAGGACGTGCAGAACGCGGTGCGCCGGCAATTGGCCGATTTCTACCTGCGCCATTCTCACTTCAACATGAAGCATGTCGCGTATCTCCTTGGTTTTCATGATCACAGCAGTTTCAACAAAGCCTGTAGCCGCTGGTTTGGCATGACACCCGGTCAGTATCGGGCCGATGAATCGTTTGAAATCAAGGAGGCCGCGTCGGTCTGACGCAGCCTCCCGTCAACGTTCAACGTTATTTCACCGGAGGTTTTTTCACGCCTTTCTTGCCCTTGGCAGGTTTGCGCACAGGACTGGCAACCTTGGCGATGGGGGCTGGGGTCACTGCGGGTATTTTCTGCTTGATTGGCTCGGGGATTAGCGCTGGGGCTTCCTGCTTAACGGGCTCAGGGATGACCACAGGGGTTTTCTGCTTGATTGGCTTGGGGATTTCCACCGGGGTGATCTGCTTGATCGGCTCAGGGGTTACCGCCGGGACTTTCCCTTCGATGGCATCGGCTTCACCGGGTGGTTGGGTCAGGCTGAAACCTGGCAGCGGCACGTCGAGCAGCGTGTGCAGTTCCCGCCAGAAGAGGTTGTCTGCGCCGCTGATCAGCAGTTCCGGCAACAAATTGGCGACAGCCGCCAACACTTGCTGGCGTTCTTCGACCTCTGCAAGCATCAAGGGCAGGCTGTGCAGGCTTTCTTGCGGATGGGTGGCGACCAGCAGTTTTTGCAGGCGCAGGGTTTCGCGCAAATCAAGCGGCTCGGCACTGTAGTCCTGGAGCAGCGCCTGCAGTTGCAGGATCAATTTTTCGACACTTTCCTTGCCCGGCTCGTCGCTGTCGCGGCCCAGCAGGAACAGGATCCGTATCAAGGCTTCCATCAGGCCGCCGAGGGGCAGGGCATCCTGCAAGCGCTCGATCAAAACCTTGTCGTGCTGCTCGGCATGTTCCTGCAGATTTCGTCCGGGGGCATTGCCAGCGAGGCTGTTGAGCACGCCATACACGCCGTAGAAACACATTTCCTGAGCCGCATCACGCAGGTCGCGATAGCCGTTCAAGGCATCCTGCATCTGGTTGGAAAACAGTTCCTGCCAGACCAGCAACGGGTTGTTCTGGCTGGCGGGGTGACGATCCTTGCTCACTTGGGCGGCACTGCCTGCCAGCCACCAAAGCGCCGGGTTCAAACTGCTCCAGGCCACTTGCTGCTGATGGAAAGGGTGCGTCCGGCGCAGCATTTCGGCGCTCGGTTCGTTGATCAACTGGCGCAACCACGGGCGTATGCATTCGTCGTACACACTGTTGTTGATAGCGGACACGCGCTGGACCAGCGCAAATTCGCGATCGTCATCGCGGGGCGGCTGCACCTGGCCATGGATGTCGGCGATACGCCGGCGTTCGAAACGCACGGCATACGGCGTCGCCGAATTCTCCGGCAGGTCTTCGATCAGCATTTCATACAGCCCGGCTGACAGTGCATTGATCGCATCAACCGCACCGAGCAATTCACGGTGTTCACGCCGCGCCACGTCACCGGACACGAAGATGCCCAAATGACCGATGCTCGCATGTCGTAGGTAAACGATGGTGCGTCCGGCATTTTGCAACGCGAGATCGCTGGGATAGACGTCGGTGATCCAGTCCAGTGCCTGCTGTGGGGAGGTGATGTTGTCGCCATACGAGCAGAACACCACCACCGGCACTTCGATCAGCTTGAGGTCAAGCCCGCTGCTCTTGCGGCCAAGGCCACCGGACAGCCGATTGCCGATGAACAGGTCGTCGACAATCATCTCGATCTCTTCGCCATTGAGCAAGGTCGGGCTGCCCCACCAGCGTTCGAAGTCCAGAAAGCGTGCCGCCTCGCTGTCGACTTCGCTGAACAGGTGGTAGTACTTGCCCCAAAAGGTGTTGGCCGGGTCCAGGTTTTCGAAATTGCTCACCAGCCAGGTGCCGTCGAAACGGTCATTGCCCAGATCGCTTCCCAGGCGTGCCATCCAGCCACCGCCCAGCAAACCACCGGTGTAGCGCATTGGATTGCGGCCGTTGACGCCGGCCCAGTACGACAACGGCGCACCATTGACGATGATCAACCCCGGCAGCTCCGGACGGGTAGCCGCGAGGCCCATTAACGCCCAGCCCGCCTGGCAGTTACCAATGACGACTGGTTTGGCGCTGTCTGGATGCCGGGCGCTGACGACTTCAATGAACCGCGCTTGGGCGTCTGTGATATCAGCAAGGGTTTGCCCTGGGCGGGGCGCGTGACTGAAGGAGATGAAGTAGGTGGGGTGGCCGGCTCTCAGGCTTTCGCCGATGACCGAATCCTGTTTGAACCCGCCGATGCCCGAGCCGTGACCGCCGCGGGGATCGATGATGATCACCGGCTGTTTTTTGCTGTCGATCCGCTGACCGGGGCCGCCGAGGATTTGCAACAACGAATAGTTGACCGGGCGGGGCAGGTCTTCACCGGCGACCAGTGTTTCATGATTGAACTTGAGCAGCAGTGGATACCCGGCGCGTTCGTGGGCCAGGGTGTTGTCGCCGCGCTGACGCAAGGTGTCCCAGAACAACACACTACGTTGGCCGAGGTCCGTGAAGTATTCCTGCCAGTCAGCAGGCGTTGGCTGTCGGAGTTGTCCAAGGTTTAAAGGCGCGAAGGTTTTTGCCTGGCGCTTCTGCACGGCGTCGAGGACGTTGCGGGTATTGAGGCGTTGCAGATGATTCAGGTGTTCGAACAAGCCGGCGGGTTCGGAGAACTCTTCATCTTGCAGCGCAATATTTAATTCCTGACCCATCGTGATCTCCTGACGCTGTGCATGGGAACCGGCCCATCAGACCCCTTTAGTTAAAGAGGGCTAGCCTGGCCGTTCGATGAGCAGGAGTTTACAGCTAACAAGGAGGGCTTTAGCAAAGTTTATTTTGCACCGCACAAAAATACACGTTGCCAAATGGTTTTGTGCACTGCAATATCAAGGCTAACGCGATGACTGGCCGGATCGCTATCGCGTCCTCTGGTCCATCAGGGCCTTCCAGTACCAGGAGATTCAAGCATGTCTTTTTTCAATTCGGAAAAACTGCAAACCGCTCAGAAAGCCAACCTCGACCTTTTGCAGCAAATCAGCGGCAAAGTCTTCGCCAGCGTTGAACAGCTCAGCCAGTTGCAGTTCAAGGCACTGCGCGACTCCACCGAAGAGCACTTCGAAGGCGTTCGCAAGCTGCTGGCCGTGCGTGATCCACAAGGTTTCGCCGAGCTGCAGGCTTCTTTCACCCAGCCGAGCGCGCAGACCGAACGCCTGGCCGAATTCAATCGTCAGGTTCAAGCCCTGATCGTCGGTACTCAGTCGGACATCGCCAAATTGACTTCGAGCCAGGTCGAAGCGGGCACCCAACAGGTGCAAGAGTTCGTTGAAACCATCAGCAAGAATGCACCGGCCGGCTCCGAGCCTGTTGTGGCAGCGTTCAAGTCGGGTCTGGCAAATGCCAGCACTGCATTTGAAAGCGCACAGAAAGCCGTGAAACAGGCTTCCGAAGCCGCTCAAAGTAATTTCGAAGCAGCGACTGCCGCGGCCACCAAAGCTGCTCCAGAAGCAAGCGCCAAGGCTACCAGCGGTAATAAGTAAGTCGCATTAGATCAGCGGCAACAATGGCGATGGGTTTATTCCCCATCGCCATTTTTTTTCGGCCCGTTTTTGGTATCCGGCTTGCCGCCGAACATGCCGAACAGGTTCTGGGTGTTCAGGTACAGCGCCTTCGACTGGTCGACATATTGGCGCATCAGGTCCTGCATCACCGGGGCCTGTTGATGCATGAAGTCGCTCCAGGCCTCGGACGATTGCGCGCCGGTCTGGGACTGGATGTCGATCACGGTCTGAATGCTCTTGTCCAGATAGCTACCGAGTACGCCTTGATAAGGGCCGTAGAACTGGATAATCCCCATCAGCATTTCGGTAGTGAAGATGGGCTCACCGCCGCTTTCAGCTTCCAGAATCACTTGCAGCAGGATGCTGCGGGTCAGGTCCTCGCCGCTCTTGGCATCGACCACCTGAAAGGCAACTTTGTCGACCACCAACTGGCGTATGTCCGCCAGCGTCAAATGACTGCTGGTGTGGGTGTCATACAGTCGGCGATTGGGGTACTTCTTGATCAGGCGGGGGGTGGTATCAGTCATGCGGGGCGTCTCGCGGCGGGCCTGGTTTGCAGGCATCTTAACCTACTCTGGCCACTGCTGCGGGTTGGCGGGTGTATCGAGAGCTGATCGTTCCCACGCGTGGGAACGATCTGGGGGAAGGGTGCTTACCAGATCGGCAAGGTGTAACTGACGATCAACCGGTTTTCATCCAGGTCGCTGCCGAAGTTGGTCGAGCGCACCGTCGCGTTGCGCCACTTCAGCCCGACATTCTTCAACGGCCCGCTCTGCACGACATAACCAATGTCGGTATCCCGTTCCCATTC
Source organism: Pseudomonas sp. BF-B-26 (assembly GCF_019956495.1). Classification (NCBI taxonomy): domain Bacteria; kingdom Pseudomonadati; phylum Pseudomonadota; class Gammaproteobacteria; order Pseudomonadales; family Pseudomonadaceae; genus Pseudomonas; species Pseudomonas sp. BF-B-26. The sequence continues at coordinate 115,561 of NZ_JAHBDP010000011.1, forward strand.
CTTGCCTTCCGGGCGGTTGCCGCCCAGATCGATGTTGTCGCCGGTGAGGTAGCGGGTCATGAAGGTCAGGCCCGGAACGCCAATGGCCGCAAAGTTGTAGTCGTAGCGCGCCTGCCAGGATTTTTCATCCTTGCTGGCGAAGTCGCCGATTTGCACGAAGTTCACCAAAAAGGCATCGGTGCCGTTGACGTAGGCGTAGCCGGTGTCGCCGCTCATGCCTTGATAACCCAGGCCCAACGCATGCCCGCCGAGGTTGTAGGTGAACATCGCGCCGATGGCGTTGTTATCGACATTGCTGCCGCCATCGTCCGTGGAGCGGGCGAAGCGCAGGTCCGTTTTCAGCGACTGCCCCGTCGTCACCGGCAACACGTAGGTCAGGTTGACCAGGTGCTGGCTGTAGAAATTGTCGAGGTGACCGTAGCTGTAGCCGGTGGCGAGGTTGCTGGTCCATTTGTAGTTCAGGCTGGCGAAATCGAAGCTGTCGCTGTCGAGATGACGTGTGGTGATGCCCTTGGCGCCGGTTCGGGTGATGCCCATGTCCTCGTAATCCGAGGAGTCGCGCTGATTGACCTGCGTCAGTCGCCCGGCATCCACGGTCAGGCCTTCGAGTTCCAGCGAGGTCAACTGGCCGCCCTTGAAGGTTTGTGGCAACAGCCGTGAATCGTTGGCCAGTACCGTCGGTAGTTTCGGCAGCAGCGTGCCGAGTTTCAGCGTGCTTTTGGAGGCACGCACTTTGGCGGTCAGGCCCAGTTCGCCGTACTCGTCCTGCGCACCTTTGCTCGTGTCGCGGTGGCGTTTGAGCAGGCCGGAGCCTGCGCGATCCGGGCTGGAATCGAGCTTGACGCCGAGCAGGCCGATGGCATCGAAGCCGACACCAATCACCCCTTCGGTGAAGCCCGATTCATAGCGCAGCAGGAAACCCTGGGCCCATTCCTCTTGTTTGGATTGGGCGGCGTTGTCCTGGCGATAATCACGGTTGAAATAGAAGTTGCGCAGCTCAAGGCTGGCCTTGCTGTCTTTGACAAAGTCAGCAGCGGCGGGGGCCGAGAGGCTGATGACGCCGCCGGCCAGCAACAGTCGGGTAGCGAGGGTGCGGGTATTGCGGTCCATGGTGAAGCCCCTTTGTTTTTATTATGGAAAGACAGGTCCCGCGGCCCTCGCCAGGTGGGCGAGGGCTTATCAATAAAAAAACGCGAACGCCAAAAAGATAGGAGCGCGGCGCCGCGTGCGGTTCAATCGTTAGAACTGTTCGGCGCTCAGGCCAAACAACGAGGCACTGCCCGCGCGAATGGATTGCTCCAGACTCAAAATGCGCGGCAGCAGGCGGTGGATATAGAAGTCGGCGGTGGCGATTTTCGCGCCATAAAACCCTTCGTCGTCGTGCAGCTTTTGCTTGGCGACCTGCGCCATACGTGCCCAAAGCCAGGCGTAGGCGACGTAACCGAACAGGTGCAAATACTCCACCGATGCGGCGCCGACTTCGTTGCGATTGGTCGCGGCCTGATCCTGCAGCCAGTCGCTCAGGTCTTCCAGACGCTGCACGGCATCGAACAGTTGAGTGGAGTAGGGCGCGTCAGGCTGAAGGGCGAAATGACGGATCTGAGCGGTGAACTGGCGCAGCGCGAAGCCCTTGTCGGCGAGCACTTTCCGCCCGAGCAGGTCCAGGGCCTGAATGCCATTGGTGCCTTCGTAGATCTGCGCGATGCGCACGTCACGGACCAATTGTTCCTGGCCCCATTCGCGGATGTAGCCATGGCCACCGAACACTTGCTGGCCGTTGATGCAGCTTTCGAGGCCAGTGTCGGTGAAGAATGCCTTGGCCACCGGCGTCAGCAGCGCGACCAGGGTTTGCGCGTTGTCCCGTTCCTGGACGTCATCGGAAAACTTCGCCAGATCGAGTTGCTGGCCGACATAACTGGCGAACGCACGGCCGCCTTCGGTCATGGCTTTCATGCTCAGCAGCATGCGGCGCACATCGGGGTGGACGATGATCGGGTCGGCCACTTTGTCCGGGGCAATGGCACCGGTCGGCGCGCGGCTCTGAACCCGTTCACGGGCGTAAGCCACGGCGCTCTGATAGGACGCTTCGGCGCAGCCAATGCCCTGAATGCCGATGGACAGGCGTTCGTAGTTCATCATGGTGAACATCGCCGCCAAGCCTTTGTTGGCTTCGCCGACCAGCCAGCCGCTGGCGCCGTCGAAGTTCATCACACAGGTGGCCGAGGCCTTGATGCCCATCTTGTGTTCGATGGAGCCGCAACTCACGGCGTTGGCAGCGCCGAGGGAACCGTCGGCATTGACCAGCACTTTGGGCACGACGAACAGTGAGATGCCTTTCGGCCCTGCCGGTGCGTCCGGCAGCTTGGCCAGCACCAGATGGACAATGTTTTCGGTCAGGTCCTGATCGCCACCGGTAATGAAAATCTTGCTGCCGGTGATGCTGAAGCTGCCGTCGGCTTGAGGTTCGGCGCGGGTGCGGATAATCCCCAGGTCAGTGCCGGCGTGGGCCTCGGTCAGGCACATGGAACCGGCCCAGCGGCCTTCGTACATCGGCGGCAGGTAGAGGTTTTTCAGGGTGTCGCTGGCGTGGGCATCCAGCGCCAGGCAGGCACCGGAACTCAACGCCGAATACAAAGCAAAGCTTGAGTTGGCGCCGTAGAGCATTTCTTCGAACTGCACGGCGAGCATCTTCGGCATGCCCATGCCACCGAAATCGGCGTTACCGGAAAGCCCCACCCAGCCGCCTTCGATGTAGGTGGCATAAGCCTGTTTGAAACCGATTGGCGTGCTGACCTGGCCATCGACCCACTGGGCGCCTTCTTCGTCGCCGCTACGGTTCAATGGCGCAATCAGGTGCGAGGTGACTTTGGCCGCCTCCTCAAGAATGGCGTCAGCGGTGGCGGCGTCGACACTGTCGGCCAGGGCCGGCAAGCGTGCCCACAGGGCCGGGGCGTCGAACACATCATGCAAGACAAAGCGCATGTCGCGCAGCGGGGCGTTGAATTCGGGCATAACGTGAACCTCAAAAGGTTGTGCGATGGGCACGGCGCCGCTGGAGCAGGCCGTGCCCTTTCAGATCAATGAGCGGAAGCGCTGGCGGCACCGAGGCCCGTCTGGGCACGAACGAACTGGTCGGCGTAAGCGTCACGTTCCTTGTCGGCCCGCACGCTGCGGTCGAGTTTCGACACCACGATGATCACCAAGAACGCCAGCGGCATGGAGAACAGCGCCGGGTGGTCGTACGGGTAGATCGCGTGAGCATGGCCGAGCACGGTGACCCAGACCGCTGGCGAGAGGATCACCAGCACCAACGCGCAGATCAGGCCGGCGAAACCGCCGATGATTGCGCCTTTGGTGGTCAAGCCTTTCCAGTACATGGCCATGATCAGCACCGGGAAGTTGGTCGACGCGGCGATGCCGAAGGTCAGGCCCACCAGGAACGCGACGTTCATCTTCTCGAACAGAATGCCCAGCAGAATCGCGATGATGCCCAGGCCGACAGTGGCCATGCGGGTTACGCGCATTTCCTGTTTCTGGCTGGCTTTGCCTTTTTTGAACACCGTGGCGTAGAGGTCATGGGAAATCGCCGAAGCCCCGGCCAGGGCCAGCCCGGAGACCACCGCCAGAATGGTGGCGAAGGCTACCGCCGAGAGGAAACCGAAGAAAAGGTTGCCACCGACCGCTTTGGCCAGGTGCATGGCGACCATGTTGCCACCGCCAATCAAGGCGCCGCCGACTTCACCATTAACGTAGTACTGCGGGTCGGTGCCGATGATCACCATCGCGGCAAAGCCCAGGGTGCAGACAACCAGGAAGAAGAAACCGATGAAGCCTGTGGCGTAGAACACCGACTTACGCGCTTCCTTGGCGTTAGGCACGGTGAAGAAACGCATCAGGATGTGCGGCAGACCAGCAATCCCGAACACCAGGCCCAGCGACATCGAGGCGGTGTTGATCGGGTCGGCGAGCATTGAACCGGGGCCCATGATGTTCCAACCACTGGCATGGGCTTCGACGGCTTTGGTGGCCAGGGTTTCGTAGCTGAAGCCGAATTGCGACATGGCCATGAACGCCAGGGTCGTGCCGCCAGCCAGCAGCAACACAGCCTTGATGATCTGTACCCAGGTGGTGGCGATCATGCCGCCGAAGATCACATACACCAACATCAGCGCGCCGACGATCACCACGGCTACCGGGTAGTCGAGACCGAACAGCAACTTGATCAACTGACCGGCACCGACCATCTGCACGATCAGGTAGCAACACACCACCGTTAGCGAACCAAACGCAGCGAAGATCCGCACTTTGTTCTGGTCCAGTCGATAAGACACGATGTCGGCAAAGGTGTAGCGCCCCAGGTTGCGCAAGCGCTCAGCCATCAGGAAGGTGATGATCGGCCAGCCGACGAAGAAGCCGATGGTATAGATGAAGCCGTCGTAGCCCTTGGCGAACACCAGGCTGGACAACCCCAGCAGCGTGGCGGCGGACATGTAGTCACCGGCAATCGCCAGACCGTTCTGGAACCCGGTGATGCCACCGCCCGCGGTGTAGAAGTCCGACGTGGATTTGGTTTGCCGCGCGGCCCACCAGGTGATGGCCAACGTGCCCAGCACGAAGACGAAGAACATGCCGATCGCATGCAGGTTCAGCGGTTGTTTTTCCACCACACCCAGCGCGGGCGCAGCCAGTACAACGGAGGCCGGCAACAGCCCGGCAGCGGCGAGAAGAAGTTTACGCAGCAGGTTCATGACTTGCTCTCCTCGAGAATGGCGGCGCCCAGTGCATCGAAACGCGTGTTGGCGCTGTAGACGTACCAACCGGTCAGTAGCCAGGAAAAAATGATGATCGCCGCGCCGACCGGCATGCCCAGGGTCAACATCCGATGTTCGGCGAGCGGCGCATGCAGCCACTGCGGAGCAAACGCCACCACCAGCATGAACGCGTAGTAAGTACCCAGTACCGCAGCACTCAGCGACCAGGCCAAGCGCGAACGGCTGCTCACCAATTGTAGGAATTTCGGGTTGGCCCGAATGCGCTCACAGCGTTGGGTATCGGTTGAATGGATGTCGATCATGGGTGGCTCCACATTGTTTTTGTTATCAGTGTGTGGGGGCAGGGCAGCGCCGAATTCGGCGTGCACGAGCCCGAAACGGCAGGTAAAAGCACCTGCCGCTTGACGGGTACAACGTTGGTTCGGGTTAGAGCGCTTTAGCCCTGTCGCGCAGAACGTACTTCTGGATCTTGCCGGTGGAAGTTTTCGGCAGCAGGGTGAAAATCACCGTGCGCGGGACTTTGAAGCCGGCCAGGTGTTCGCGGCAGAAACTGATGATGTCGGCCTCGCGAACGTCCTGGTGATCAGCTTTCAACGTGACAAACGCACAGGGCGTTTCGCCCCACTTCTCATCGGGACGGGCGACGACGGCCGCTTCCATGACGGCAGGATGGCGATAGAGCACGCCTTCCAGTTCGATGGTGGAAATGTTCTCGCCGCCGGAAATGATGATGTCCTTGAGGCGGTCCTTGATTTCGACGTAACCGTTGGGATGACACACCGCCAGGTCACCGGTGTGGAACCAGCCGCCTTCGAACGCTTCGGCTGTGGCGGTCGGGTTCTTCAGATAGCCCTTCATCACGGTGTTGCCTCGCATGAAGATCTCACCGATGGTCTGACCGTCTCGCGGGGTCGGCTCCAGCGTCTTCGAGTCGCCGACCATCACGCCTTCGAGCGTCGGGTAGCGCACGCCCTGACGGGATTTGATTTGCGCCCGTTCGTCTAGCGGCAACTCGTCCCATTCGGCATGCCAGGCGCAGAGCGTTACCGGACCATAGGTTTCGGTCAGGCCATAGACGTGGGTGACCTTGATGCCCATTTCTTCCACGGCACCGATCACTTTGGCCGGCGGTGCGGCGCCGGCGACCATGGCGTTGACCGGATGGTCGATCGCCGCTTTCGCCGATTCCGGCATGTTGACCAAAGCATTGAGCACGATCGGCGCGGCGCACAGATGGGTGACCTGATGCTCGCGGATCAGCGTGAGGATTTTCTGTGGATCGACACGGCGCAAGAACACATGCACACCGGCCATGGCGGTGATGATCCACGGGTAGCACCAACCGTTGCAATGGAACATCGGCAGGGTCCAGAGGTAGACCGGGTGGTTGCCCATGGCCCAGGTCATCTGGTTGCCCAACGAGTTCAGGTATGCACCGCGATGGTGGTAAACCACACCTTTGGGGTTGCCGGTGGTGCCTGAGGTGTAGTTCAGCGAGATGGCTTGCCATTCGTCCGCCGGCCACTGCCAGGCGAAAGCCGGGTCGCCTTCGGCCAACAGCGCTTCGTAGTCCAGATCGCTGACCGCCTGGCCTTCACCGTATTCTGGATCATTGACGTCGATCACCAGTGGCGGGTGATCCAGCATGCCAATGGCAGCGTGAATCACATCATGGAACTCGCGGTCGGTAATCAGCACCTTGGCTTCGCCATGTTGCAGCATGAAGGCGATGGCTTCGGCATCCAGGCGCACGTTGAGCGGGTTGAGCACCGCGCCGATCATCGGCACGCCGAAGTGCACTTCAAGCATCTCGGGAATGTTGGGCAGCATCACCGCCACCGTGTCGTTCTTGCCGATCCCGCGACCGGCCAGCGCCGAAGCCAGACGGCGGCAGCGGGTGTAGGTCTGCGCCCAGGTGCGGCGGATAGAGCCATGGATGACGGCGGGGTAGTCTGGATAAACGCTGGCGGTGCGCTCGATGAAGCTGAGCGGAGACAAGGCAATATGATTGACAGCCGCAGGGCCTAGCCCTTGTTCATAGATCGACATGTACGGGTACTCGGTGGCTGATTGTTAGCTCTATAGATGTCCTGGCAGCGTTGCCGCTGAGGGCACCTTTTATGTCCGGTTTGCTTTATATAACATTCAGCCTCCGATATGGAAGTACAACCTACGTCATATAGGATATGTACTATATTTGATTCTTGCAGATCTAAATCAATACAGTCACACCACCAAGGCCGGTATATCCTTGGCTTCCCCAACGAAGCGGACCTGTGATGACCCTGACCCCCGTTCGATTGCACAGCTGGTTGCGCCTGCAGCGCGAGGGCGTGTCCCTGGCCGCCCGGGCCGATGCGTTGTGCCGTGCGTTGCAGGATTGCCCCGAAGTGCGCCGGGCGGTTTATCTGAGTTGGCAAGCCAATGCGCGGATTTACAGCCACGAGGGCGCCGCCCAGCATTTTCCACCGGGCCTGGGCGACCCTTCGCTGGCCAGCGATCAGCGGCTGTTTGATCGGCTGGTCGAGGCGGGGCGGCTGGACCTGGCGCAAGTGCGTCAACTCGATTGCTGGTTGGCCGGGCGACTGCGCCGGGCCGCTATTAGCCATGGCCAGGTGTTTGATCTGGCTTTGCAACCGGGGCAGCCGGGGCTGTTGCTGGTGGAAGTGTGCGAGGGCGTGAGTCTTGATTGGCTGGGTTGGGTGCAAGACTTGCTGACAACGTTGCTGAGCAGCGTCAACGGTATGCTGCGCGGCTCGCCGCTGTTGGGCCACGATCCACAACCGAGCCTGTTGCTCGATGCGCAAGGCCGACCGCTGGAATTCAATGCCGCGCTGTTGGCACTGCTCGCTGAAAAGCCGCTGACTGATGTGCTGGGTTTTCTACCGGTCAATCACCGGGTGCTGGTCCGTGCCTGCCTCGACCAGCAACGCGCCATCGAAGGGGTCGAAGCCCAGTTCGAAGCGCAGATCCTGATCTGGACGTTTATCCCCGATCCCCAGGACAACCGCGTGCTTGCCCGTTGCCGTGATGCCACGGCACAAGTACTGGCCGAGCGTGAAGCGGCCACGGCACGCCGGTTGTACCGGCTGATCATCGAAAACACCACCGACCTGATTTCCCGACACACACCGGACGGGCGCTTTCTCGATGCCTCGCCCGCGTCCTGGACATTGCTCGGCTACTGGCCGGAAGAGTTACGCGGGCAAATGGCCCAGGGCTTGTTCCATGGTCAGGGCCTGGCCAGCCTGATGCAGCGTGCGCGAGATGCCCTGGAGCAGGACGGTTATCACACGATGACCTATCGCATTCGCCATCGTGACGGGCATTACCTGTGGTTCGAAACCGCGAGCCGGGCGATTCGTGAAACCTACACCGGGACGGTGGTGGAAGTGGTCAGCGTGTCCCGGGACATTACCGCCCGGGTGCAAGCCGAGGAGAACAAGCGGCGCCTGGCGGAGGTCGTCGAGGCCAACACCGATCCGGTGTTGTTCATCGACCCCGAGGGGCAAGTCACTTACCTCAACCCGGCGGCGCGGCGCATCCTCGGGATCGACGAGCAACAACCGATGCCGGCCCTGGCGCAATTGTTCGCCAGTAGCGACCTGGCACGTCTGCAGCGTGATGGCTGGAGCAGCGCCGAACGCGACGGTGTCTGGAGCACCGATGCGCGGTTGCAGCCACCGGGTGGCGGCACTTCAGTGCCGGTGTCGCTGGTGCTGCTGGCGCACCGTTCGGCCGGTGGCGAACGCTATTACTCGTTGGTGGCGCGGGACATGACCGAGCGTGAATTGCGCGAGGTGCAACAGCGCCGCCATCAGGACGAACTCGCGCACACCGCGCGGTTGGTCACCCTGGGTGAATTGGCCTCGGGCATCGCACACGAAATCAACCAGCCGTTGGCGGCGGTGGTCAATTACGCCAATGCCAGCCAGCGCTATTTACAGACGCTGGATTCCAATCCCCAGGCCACCGCCCGAGTGGCGCAAGGGCTGGAACGCATTACCCATCACGCCACGCATGCTTCAGAAGTGATCAGACGATTGCGCGCATTTCTGCGCAAGGGACAACGCCGGATGCAGGCCCTGAATTTCACCGACGTCGCCCGCGAGGCCGTGCGTTTATGTGCCTGGGAAGCGAGCAATTGCCAAGTGACAATCGAGGATCGCCTGCCGGATAATCTGCCGCCGATTTATGCCGACCGGGTGCTGCTGGAGCAGGTGCTGCTCAATCTGTTGCGCAATGCCATCGACGCCAACCGCGAACAACATCCGGGGCAACCTTCACTGATCGTGATGGCTGCGGGGCAGGGCGGTGGTGCAACCGTGGAAATCAGTGTGCAAGACCAGGGACCGGGCGTCAGCGAGCCGGAACTGGAGCAGATATTTACCCCGTTCTATACCAGCAAGGCCGATGGCCTGGGACTTGGCTTGTCCATGAGCCGCAGCATCATCGAAGGTTTCGGTGGCGAATTGCAGGCCCGACGCCAACCTGTCGGGTTGCTGATGTGCTGCCGCTTGCCGCTGGCCGGCCCAACAAAACAACAACAGGAATAACGTAATGGCAGGTGTGACGGAGCACGTGGTGTATGTGGTCGACGACGATCAAGGCATGCTCGACTCAACGGTCTGGTTATTGGAATCGGTCGGCCTCAAGGCCTTACCGTTTACCAGTGGCGTGGAGTTTCTCAATGCCTGTGATGCCACGCTCGATGCCTGCGTGCTGCTCGATGTTCGCATGCCGGGCATGGGCGGTTTGAACGTGCAGGAAGAAATGCGTGCACGTGAGCTGAACCTGCCGATCATTTTCGTCAGCGGGCACGCGGACGTGCCGATCGTGGTTCGCGCCTTCAAGGCGGGCGCCCATGACTTCATCGAGAAGCCCTATAACGAGCAATTGCTGCTGGACAGCGTGCAACAGGCGCTCAGTAACTGCGCAGCAAACCGCTCGGGCAATCAGGGTCACGAAGCCTTGCAGGCACGCTTGCTGACACTGACCCCACGGGAGCGCGATGTCTTGCTGCCGCTGGTCCAGGGTTACACCACCCGTGAGATCGCTGAACAACTGGGCGTGAGCGCAAAAACCGTCGACCTTTATCGCTCGCGGGTGATGAAACGCATGCAGGCCAATACCTTGCCGGACCTGGTGGGCATGGCCATCGCCGCTGAACTGGTTGATCCGCTGAAGCTGCGGTGATTGCTCGCGTTTTCCATTTGGCGTCTATGCTGGGCTTACCGATCCCATCCCTCTGCAGCGATCTGCAAGGAGGCAGCAATGGTGCCCACATCCAGCTCCGAGAAGGCGTTCACACGCAATCTGCTCGATGTTTTGATCCGTGCGGGCTTGATTACCGTACTGGTGCTGTTCTGCTTTCAGATCTTCAGCCCGTTCCGCGACCTCATGCTGTGGTCGCTGATTATGGCGATCACCCTTTACCCGCTGCAACAGCGGCTGCGGGAGCCGCTGGGCCACAAAGACGGGCTCATTGCGACGCTGATCGTGCTTTTCTCCATCGTTGTTCTCATGGTGCCCGTCTATCTGCTGGGCACCTCCCTGGTTGATTCGATCGATCAGGCCAGGACCATCGTCAAGGACGGCAACTTCCATATTCCGCCGCCCGTCGATTCAGTTGCTGCCTGGCCTTTAGTGGGCAAGCCTATCTCTGCCATATGGCTGCAGGCCTCAACCGATCTTCCCGAGTTGACAGCGAAGTACCTGCCGCAGATCAAGCAATTCAGCATCGGCTTTCTGGGCAAACTCGCCGGCGTCGGCATGGGGTTCCTCACCTTTATCTGTGCGTTGATCATCGCCGGCATTTTCATGGCTTATGGCGAGAGCGGCACGCGCAGTGCGATACAGATCGCGTCCCGCATCAGCGGTCCGGGCAAAGGACCGAAAATTGCCGAACTGTGTACCGCTACGATTCGTGCGGTGGCGCTGGGGGTCGTCGGCATCGCCTTCATCCAGATGCTGCTGGTCGGCCTCGGTTTCGTGGTCAAGGGCGTTCCCGGCGCCGGGCTGCTTGCCTTGGCGGTGCTGCTGCTCGGCATCATGCAATTACCGGCGACGCTGATTACAGTGCCCGTGATTGCGTATGTGTTCGCCACCGAAGGGGCCAGTACGGCGAGCATTGTTTTTGCCATCTATGTGTTCGTTGCCGGCCTGGTGGATAACGTACTCAAGCCTTTGCTGCTGGGGCGCGGTGTCGATGTGCCAATGCCGGTGGTGCTGATCGGAGCCTTGGGCGGCATGGTCACCAGCGGTATCCTCGGTCTGTTCATCGGCCCGGTGGTGCTTGCGGTCGGCTATCAGTTGTTCTGGCAATGGGTGGAGGATCAGCCGTAGAACAGACCGGACGTCCCGCCGACGTTATGACTGCCCGGGCATGCGCTAGCATAAAAGGTGTTCAGGCCACTCGCCCTGACGAGCAGGGCTGCCACCATGACGGCACAAAATCATCATCTACCGAGCGATCAGCGCCCTGGGAACTCTTTCGCGAGCTCAGCGACATCAGCTACGCCTGAAGAGGTTGAATCATGACCATCCATTCCTGGGAAAAACTCTACCTCGATGACCTGAGCCTGGGTCAGCAGTTCGAAAGCGACAGCTTGCGTGTCCATCGAGCGTCGATGCTGGCCTTCGCTCAGGAGTTCGACCCGCAACCGTTTCACCTCGATCCTGAAGCCGCCGAGCTGAGCCTGTTCCGTGGTCTGGCCGCCAGTGGCTGGAACACCGCAGCCCTGACCATGAAGCTGCTGGTGGAAAGCGTGCCGTTGGCAGACGGGATCATCGGCCTGAGCATCGAGTTGAGCTGGCCGACGCCGACCTACCCGGACGATCTGTTGCGCCTGCAATGCACCGTGCAGGCCATCGATCCGTCCAGCTCCAAGCCAGATCGGGGCGTGGTGACCCTGTTCATGGAAACACTCAATCAAAACGACAAGGTCGTGCAGCGAGCCACCGGCAAACTGCTGGTCTTCAGAAGACCGGCGCCTGATTGAGAACGTAGTCATGGGTGTGGGGAGCGTGCGTGATCGGCAAGGCGTCTTGCCGTTACATTGAGCGCGTTCTTTGTCGATTGCAGGGGCCGGAGGCGGCGTTTTGAAAACATTCCTGCTCAGACCTAGCGCCTCAACGCTGAACATGTTGCGTCAAGCGTGCCTGCAACGCCGGGATGCGGTGCCGCCAACGTTAACCGAAAAAGCGCTCATCCCTGGCATTCCGGATGCCCGCTACTGGCTGGACCAGGATTTGTCGCCGTTCATTCGGGATGTGAGTCAGGCCAACCTTCGAGAAGCCGAGGCACTCGCCAGCGCAGGGATGCCCAATGACACCCTGCCGCTGGCCAGCATGTTGGCCGTTTCGGGGGGCGGCGATGCCGGCACCTTCGCGGGGGGCATCATTGCGGGATGGACCCTGCATGGGTCTCGTCCCGTGTTCAAAGTCGTCACCGGCATTAGCGCTGGCGCCCTGGTCGCCCCGTTTGCCTACCTGGGGCCTCAGTACGATGGTGTCATTCTGGGTATCTGCAATGCAGTCGGTCCAAAAGACATTTTCCATCCGCGCAATATGCTGACCCGTCTTGCCAGTGATGGCATGGCGCACAGCAAGCCACTGTCGCGGCTGATTGCACAGCACGTCACCGCCGAGGTGCTTGCGGCGATCGCGGCGGAATACGCCAAAGGACGTCTGCTGATGATCGGCACCACCGACCTTGATTCAGGACGCCCGGTTACCTGGAACATGGGCGCTATTGCCTCAAGCCAGGCACCCGGCGCGCTCGACCTGTTTCGCAATATCATGATCGCATCGATGAGTATTCCCGGCGCCGTTTCACCCGTCATGATCGATGTGGAGGTAGACGGTCAACAGTTTCAGGAAATGCACGTGGACGGAGGCGTCCTGACGCAGGTGTTCCTTTACCCACCCGGCACCGTGATGGCGCTGAACCGCGTGACCGGGGCGCGTATGCGTGATGAACGGCATTTCTATGTCATTCGCAACGGCAAACTGGAACTGCAGTGGTCCGGAACCAAGCGTCGCACCTTGAGCATCGGCGGTCGCGCCATCAGCGCATTGATCCAGACTCAGGGGATCAGCGATCTGGATCGGATTTACCGAATTGCACAGCAGGATGGCGCGGACTTCAATCTGGCGTACATCGGCTCCGACTTTGATATTTCCCGCAATCACAGATTTGATGGCGAGTACATGAAGCGCTTGTTCGAATACGCCTTTGAACTCAGCGCGAAAGGCTATCCGTGGCATAAATCGCCGAGTACGTGAGAGAGGGGTGGCGCTGTGCCAGAAGCGTGCCGTTGTGGCGAGGGGATTTATCCCCGTTCGGCTGCGAAGCAGTCGTAAAACCTGAACGCACGATCTATCTGATGCACCGCGTTGTCTGAATTCACGACTGCTTCGCAGCCGAACGGGGATAAATCCCCTCGCCACGTTACAAAAGTGTTGTGGCTGAAATATTGGAATAGCGGAGCTTGATTTCGGACTTGCGCCAAAAAATCAGCTGACCGGCTCGGCGGTACAACTCATCGCCCCTGAACCTGGCTTCTGGAAAATCACCCCGTTGCCGTCTTGCCAGAAGCGGTAGTTCCCCTGGGAATCCTTGCCGGTGTAATGGGTTCCCGAATCACTCGGCACCTGGTTCAGGGTGATCGAGGTGTTCGCCCATTTCAGGTACACGACACCTGGCTGCGTATTAAAGAAGGTGGCGGAAATTAGCGCGTTAAACCCGGTACAACGAAACGCCAACGGGCCTTCGGTGAGCCTGTCTGGATCCTTGGTTCTCACAATGGCCGAACCTTGGCGTAGCTGGTACGCGCGCTCGGCATAACTTCGGATCGTGCACGCCTTGGGCTCAGACGTGGACGCACACTGATTACGGGAGTCGATCCAGAACTGCTGGTCGATCAAGACTTTGTCTGGCCGCGGTACTGAACGTTGATCCGTGAGCGCCAGGCGATAAAGACGCGTCAATTCGATGTCCATCTGCGCCAGTTGCGAGTCGCGACAGATCAGTTTTTCGACGGCGGCCCTTGCCGTGGCGCAGTCGAAGCTGGTCTTGAACGACGCAGCATTTGCGCAGGTGCTCGTCGCCGCGCAAACGCTGGCAGCGAGCAGACAGGAGAAAAGGCTCGTGACCGTTTTCATGTTGGCTTCACCCAGATCATTACGTGATCCCCGGATCGCCATGGAACCTATCGATCTGTTGAACATTCATTCGTTCGCATTGGGTGTATCGCAGTGTAAGTCAGTGCTCAGAACTTGCCACACCGCCGGGCGCAGAAACCCATGCCTTGTAGCCGCTGGCGAAGCCTGCGTTCGGCTCTGTAGCAGCTCTCGGCGCTGGTGACCACCGCCGGCATCATCGGCCCGCTGATTGTGACCCTCGATCTCACGGCGAATCACATGGCGGGTTTCTGTATTACCCTGCTGATCTGGCCGTTTGTTTAACGAACTCGACCTGTAGGAGCACGGCTTGCCGGCGATGGCGTCCTTGAGATCGCTATCGCTAGCAAGCTCGGCTCCTACAAAAAAAGCCATCCATAGGAACTACCATGCCTCGTTTCGCTGCCAACCTCAGCATGCTCTACCCGGAACATGCGTTTCTGGATCGCTTCGCCGCCGCGGCCGCCGATGGTTTCGAAGCGGTGGAGTATCTGTTCCCCTACGACTACAGCGCTGAAGAACTCAAGCAACGCTTGAGCGACAACGGCCTGGTGCAGGCTCTGTTCAACGCGCCGCCCGGTGATTGGGCGGCAGGCGAGCGGGGCACGGTGTCGTTGCCGGGCCGTGAAAGTGAATTTCGTAGCGGTTTCGATCGCGCCCTGGAGTACGCCGGCGTGCTGGGCAACTCGCGCATCCATGTCATGGCCGGCCTGCTACCGTCCGAGCGTGACCGCGCACGGCATCACGCCATTTATCTGGAAAACCTCGCCTACGCCACCGCCCAAGCGGCGAAGGCAGGTGTCATGGTATTGCTCGAACCGATCAATACACGAGACATGCCGGGGTTTTTCCTCAACCGCCAGGACCAGGCCCAGGCCATCTGCAAGGAAGTAGGCGCCAGTAACCTGAAGGTTCAGTTCGACTGTTATCACTGCCAAATCGTCGAGGGCGACCTGGCCACCAAACTGCGTCGGGACTTCGATGGCATCGGCCATATCCAGATCGCTGGCGTGCCGGACCGGCATGAACCGGACCTGGGAGAGATCAACTATCCCTACCTGTTCGAGTTGATCGACCAGTTGGGCTATGACGGCTGGGTAGGGTGCGAATATCGGCCGCGTGACAACACGTCTGCCGGCTTGCAATGGTTGCGGGACTGGAAGGCGCGCTAAGCGCAAAGCTGACGGTAAAGCTAACGGTCAAACTAACGGTCAAACATAGTAGCGAATCTGTAGCCGGATCAGTAGCGCGGCGATGTGACGGGGCCCGGGGACAAAGGCCGCCACTCAGGCTTGTTTGAAGCCCGGGACTTAAATTGAGCCGCGTTTCACGTGGAGAGCGCTTCCTGCTCTTTCGATATGTAGCCAGTGAAGGCACAATGCGCATCCTTTTTTGGCTGGCCTTGCCGGAGGCGCCTCGAAATGATCAAAACGCCGTACTACCTCATCGATAAACAAAAGCTGCTGGCGAACATGCAGAAGATCGCCTACGTGCGCGAACAGTCCGGGGCCAAGGCGCTCCTGGCACTCAAGTGCTTCGCCACCTGGTCGGTGTTCGACCTGATGCAGCAATACATGGACGGCACCACGTCGTCGTCGCTTTACGAGCTCAAGCTCGGTCGACAGAAGTTCGCTGGCGAGACCCATGCCTATAGCGTGGCCTGGGCCGACGACGAGATCGAGGAGATGCTCGAAAACTGCGACAAGATCATCTTCAACTCCATCGGTCAGTTGCAGCGCTACACTGAGGCTTCAGCAGGCAAGGTGCGCGGTCTGCGGGTCAATCCGCAGGTGAGCAGCTCGGATTATCTGCTGGCCGACCCTGCGCGGCCGTTCAGCCGTCTGGGCGAGTGGGACCCGGTGAAGATCGAACAGGTCATCGAGCAGATCTCTGGTTTCATGTTCCACAACAACTGCGAGAACGGTGATTTCGGCCTGTTCGACCAAATGCTGTGCACCATCGAAGAACGTTTCGGCGACTTGCTGCACAAGGTCGAGTGGGTCAGCCTCGGTGGCGGTATCCATTTCACGGGTGAAGGCTACGCGCTGGATGAGTTCTGCGCGCGCCTCAAGGCCTTCTCGCAAAAATACGGCGTGCAGGTCTACCTCGAACCGGGCGAAGCGGCCATCACCCAGAGCGCGTCGCTGGAAGTCACCGTGCTCGACACCCTCTACAACGGCAAGCACCTGGCGGTTGTGGACAGCTCCATCGAAGCGCATATGCTCGATCTGCTGATCTATCGCCTGAATGCCAAGCTGGCGCCTAGCGAGGGTGAGCACACGTACATGGTGTGCGGCAAATCCTGCCTGGCCGGAGACATTTTCGGTGAATATCAATTTGATCGTCCGCTGGCTATCGGGGATCGGCTGTCGTTCATCGACGCAGCGGGTTACACCATGGTCAAGAAGAACTGGTTCAACGGCCTGAAAATGCCGTCCATCGTAGTGAAACAACTCGACGGTACAGTCGAGGTGGTTCGTGAGTTTGGTTACAACGACTACATGTCCAGCCTTTCGTAAGCTGGCAGAGAAGGAGAGAGAGAAAAATTGAAGAAGAACGTGCTTATCATTGGTGCAGGAGGTGTCGCCAAGGTGGTGGCCCACAAGTGCGCGCAGCACAACGATGAACTCGGTCGTATTGCTATCGCGTCGCGCAACATCTCCAAGTGCCAGGCCATCATCGACAGCGTCAAGGCCAAGGGCAGCCTCAAAGTGCCTGCCGACATCCAGGCCTTCTCGCTGAACGCCCTGGATGTCGAAGCGACCAAGGCGCTGATCCGCGAAACCGGATCGCAGATCGTCATCAACGTCGGTTCCGCGTTCCTCAACATGTCGGTGCTGCGCGCCTGCATCGATACCGGCGTGGCCTATCTGGACACCGCCATTCACGAAGAGCCGGGCAAAGTCTGCGAGACGCCGCCCTGGTATGGCAACTACGAGTGGAACCACCTCGAAGAGTGCAAAGAGAAGAACATTACCGCCATTCTCGGCGTGGGCTTCGACCCGGGGGTGGTCAACGCCTATGCAGCACTGGCGCAACAACAGTATTTCGACCGCATTGATTCGATCGACATTCTCGACGTCAACGCCGGTTCCCATGGCAAGTATTTCGCCACCAATTTCGACCCGGAAATCAACTTCCGCGAATTCACCGGACAAGTGTGGAGCTGGCAGAACAGTCAGTGGACCAGCAACACGATGTTCGAAGTCAAACGCACCGACGACCTGCCGGTCGTAGGCGCGCAGAACCTGTACCTGACCGGCCACGATGAAGTGCACTCGCTGTCGAAGAACCTCGACGTGCCCAACGTGCGTTTCTGGATGAGCTTCGGCGAGCACTACATCAATGTGTTCACCGTACTCAGGAACCTTGGCCTGCTCTCCGAGCAACCGGTCAAAACCGCCGAGGGCCTGGAAGTCGTGCCGCTGAAAGTGGTCAAGGCCGTGC
The DNA here is from genome assembly GCF_019956495.1 of Pseudomonas sp. BF-B-26. Classification (NCBI taxonomy): domain Bacteria; kingdom Pseudomonadati; phylum Pseudomonadota; class Gammaproteobacteria; order Pseudomonadales; family Pseudomonadaceae; genus Pseudomonas; species Pseudomonas sp. BF-B-26. Next base: position 132,963 of record NZ_JAHBDP010000011.1, read on the forward strand.
TGCCTGATCCGAGCTCGCTGGCGCCCGGCTACACCGGCAAGACCTGCATCGGCGATCTGGTCAAGGGCACCAAGGATGGCCAGCCGCGCGAAGTATTCATCTACAACGTGGCTGATCATGAAGACGCTTACGCGGAAACTGACAGCCAGGGCATTTCCTATACCGCAGGCGTGCCGCCCGTGGCCGCAGCCTTGCTGGTCGCCCGTGGCGAATGGGACGTGCAGCGCATGGCCAACGTCGAGGAGCTTGCGGCTGAGCCGTTCCTCAAGGCGCTGGATATGATGGGCCTGCCGACCCGCATCAAGGACGAAAATGGAGATCGTCCGTGGAGCTGAAACGCTTGAGGCTCGCGAAATACAGGTGAGTCTCGTTTCCCGCTCCAGCTATGGATCTACAGAGCTCCATTGAATTCTGTAAATCATTGAAATCAGGACCTTCGGGTCCTTTTTTCGTTTTGGCGGGAACCACTGAAATCCATCTTGGCCTCAATGTCGCCGGTATCTTGCGCGCTCTTCACCGCCGGGTTGTTGCAGGGGCAATACTCGTTGCCTGAGGCGATCCGCCCGATTGCCGTACGTAGTGGTTCGGCATGATCTAAGCTCCACAATGGATGGCTTCTCGAGCAGGGGTTTCAATGCGAAGCACACCTGAAAACAGCCTGCAACATGCGTTGAAAGCCTGTAGAGAGAGCTTTATTTCAGTTGGTTTTTTCAGCTTTTTCATCAACGCGTTAATGCTCGTTCCCACTTTCTATATGCTTCAGGTGTATGGGCGAGTGATAACCAGCGGAAGTCTGACAACCCTGGCAATGCTGACGCTGATCATGACCGGGCTGGTGGTCACGCTCGGCTCTCTGGAATGGATTCGTTCGCGCATCATGGTCCGGGTCAGTACCCGGCTGGATGTGTTGCTGAGTCGCCAAGTCTATAAGGCCAGTTTCAAACGGGCTCTGGACAGCGGCGGCATGGATGCTTCGGCCCAGTCGCTCAACGACTTGACGGGCTTGAGGCAGTTTCTCTCCGGTAATGGATTGTTCGCCTTTTTCGATGCGCCCTGGTTGCCTATCTATATCGCTGTGATGTTCATGTTCCATCCCTGGTTTGGCTGGGTAGCGACCGGCAGCGCGCTGTTGTTGTTAATGCTCGCGTTTATCAATGAGAGGCTGACGGGGCCGGCACTGGCCCAGGCTAACAAGGAACATATTGGCGCGACGCTCTACACCACGAAAAATCTGCGCAACGCTGAAGTCATCGAGTCCATGGGCATGCTTGAAACCCTGATGGACCGTTGGGGGCGTCGTCAAAGAAACGTCCTGTTGCTGCAGGCCCAGGCGAGCGATAGAGGTGCCATAGTCAGCACGCTTTCCAGGACCTTCCGGATCCTGGTGCAATCATTGATCCTTGGCCTGGGGGCGTACCTGGCCGTGGACCATCAGGTGGGGGCCGGCTTGGTGTTTGCCGGGTCCGTGCTGCTAGGGCGCGCATTGGCCCCCATCGATCTGATCATCGGCAGCTGGAAGGGCTTCATTGCGGCCCGCTCGCAGTACCGCCGTCTCAACGACATCCTCGATAAACAACAGGCGCAACCTGAACGTATGTCTTTGCCTGCACCCAAGGGGCATGTGCAGGTCGAGAATCTGATTGTTTCGGCACCTGGCTCGAAAACCCCGATCATCAAAAACATAAGCTTCAGCGTACCTGCCGGCTGCGTGGTGGGAATCATCGGTCCAAGTGCCGCGGGCAAGTCGACCCTGGCCAGAACACTGATGGGGGTATGGGCGCCGCAGCATGGGGTGGTCCGGCTGGATGGCGCGGACATCAGCGCGTGGGACAAAAATGAGCTTGGGCCGTATATAGGTTACTTGCCCCAGGACATTGAATTGTTCGAAGGCAGCATCGGCGAGAACATTGCCCGCTTCGCCGAGGTCGATTCGGCAAAAGTCATTCTGGCTGCCAGGACCGCAGGCGTTCACGAAATGATTTTACAGTTGCCCGATGGCTACGACACTGTCATTGGCAGCGAGGGCCTCATGCTGTCGGGAGGGCAGCGCCAGCGCATCGGGCTGGCCCGTGCCCTGTATGGCACCCCGCGGCTGATTATTCTCGACGAGCCCAATTCCAATCTCGACGAAGTCGGTGATCGCGCCCTGGCGGCGGCCATCCAGCAATTCAAGCAGACCGGCGCGACCTTGTTTGTCATTACCCATCGAACCAACATCGTGTCGCAACTTGACCGGCTCATGGTGATGAACGCAGGGGTTATCAGTCTCTTTGGGCCACGCGATCAGGTGCTGGCCGAACTCAACGCACAGCAACAGCAGCTACAAAAGCACGCCATGCAAGCAGGCGCCAGCATGGCTTCGGTCAATTCCAGCAAGGGTGATGCCGATGAACCCTTTGATGCCCAGTCGTCAAATTGAAAGCTTCGCCGACCTGCCGGTATCTGATCGTAGAGCACGTCGCCTGGGCCTTGGCATTGTAGGGGTGACCTTCGGCCTGTTCGGCACCTGGGCGGCGCTCGCGCCCCTCGACGGTGCGGCTTTCGCGCCGGGGGTGGTCACCGTGCAGGCTTACCGCAAAACGGTCCAGCATCTGGAAGGGGGCATCGTCAAAGCGGTATTGGCCCATGACGGTGACATCGTCAAGCGTGATGATCCGCTGATCATTCTTGATGATACCCAGTTGCGCTTCGAATACGAGATAGCCCGAGGCCAGCTGGTCGCGACCAGAGCCATGGAGGCAAGGCTCAGAGCCGAGCGCGACACGCAGTCGTCGGTCAGCTTTGGGGAGATAGCCGATCCCGCCAGTCTGCGAGGAGTGGAAGCGCGCCAGGGCGAGACCCAAGTATTCAACGCTCGGCAGGGCTCGCGGCTGGGCCAGATGGCGGTGTTGCGCGAACGCATTGGGCAGTTGCATCAACAGATCAAGGGACTGGAATCGATGATTAGTGCCAAGGTTCATCTGGAGCAATCCTACAGCAGTGAAATCGTTGAATTGACCGACCTGCTCAAGCAAGGGTTCGTTGACAAACAACGTCTGCTCGATCAGGAACGCAAGCTGGGGATGCTCAGGTCGGAGGTGGCTGATCACCGTTCCGCTATTAACAAGACTCGTCTGCAGATCAACGAAACACAGCTGCAGATTCTGCAAATCGACAAGGATTTCAATACAGATGTCGTCAAGCAGCTGGCCGAGGTTCAGACCAGGATGTACGACCTGCAAGAGAAAACCTCGTCCCTGGAAGACCGGCTCAGTCGTATCGTCATCCGTGCACCCGAAGCGGGCATGGTGATTGGCATGAAAGTACACACCATTGGTGGTGTCGTGAGCCCGGCGACGCCGCTGCTGGACATCGTCCCATCGGTTTCCGAGCTGGTGATAGAGGCCCAGGTGGCGCCGGTGGATATTGATCGTATCGCCATCGGCAAGCGTGCCGATATCCGTTTCGGCGCGTTCAAAAGCTCGACCACTCCGGTGATCGAAGGCGAAGTCAGCAGCGTATCGGCTGACCGGCTGACCAACGAAAAGACCGGGACTGCCTATTACCTGGCGCGGGTCCGGGTCACCGAGAAAGGCGTGCGCACCTTGGGTGAGCGCAAATTGTTGCCGGGGATGCCAGCGGACGTATTGATCATCACCGGTCAACGCACGTTGTTGCAGTATTTGTTGCAGCCGGCCCGCGATGCCATGTCTCAATCGTTGATCGAGGAATAACCGTGCGCGCGTCGGCAGTTCTGCTGAGCGGTCTGTTGATGCTTGCAGCGGGTGCCGCGCTGGCGCAAACCCCTGCAGCAACATCGACCGGGGTCAGTGCCTCGACGTTTTCTACCGACCTCATGCAGTTGTATCGCGAGGCGCGGCTGGAGGACCCGCGGGTATTGGCCTCCTATGCGCAAGCGCAGGCGGGCCAGGAACATCAGCGCGAGGCCATGGGAGCGCTGTTGCCGCAAGTATCGCTGAACGCCGGGTCGAACTTGATTCGCCAGGAAAACGACCTGGTGCAGCAGAGTTACGATAGCGAAAGCTACAGCCTGGTGTTGCGTCAGTACCTCTACAACAAGGCCGCGTGGGAGAACTACCAAAAATTCAAAAGCCTGGCCAAACAGTCCGAATCGCAAGCGCTGGAAGCCCAGGCCGAGGCCACAGTGGAATTGGCGCAGCGTTACTTCGCCGCGTTGGCAGCCGAAGATGAACTGGAATTGGTGAGGGCGGAACGTCGAACCACGCAAAAGAGTCTGGACCGAGTCAATGCGTTGTACGAAAAGCAGCTGGCATTGGTTACTGATCAGCTCGACCTCAAGGCCCGGGTCGATTTGCTCGCGGCGCAGGAACTGGATGCCCGCAACCAGGCCAGTATCAGTCGCGAGGCACTGGCGGAGATCGTCGGCCGGCCGGTCAAGGAGAAGCTCAACCGGATTCGCGATGACGTGCAACTACGGGTTTCGGCGCAAAGCCTTGAAACCTGGGTGCGCGAGGGTATGGCGCTAAACCCGGCGCTCAAGGCCAACGAAAGCGGTGTCGAAGCGGCGGGCGCTGCGTTGCGTAGCGGTAAGGGCGGGCACTATCCGACCTTGAGTCTGAGTCTGAGCGCACAAGAGACAAACGAAGGCTACAACAATACCCTGACGCCGCGCACCGACAGCTATGTCGCCGGAATTGGTGTTCAGGTGCCGCTGTACAGCGGCGGCTCGACCTCGGCGCGGGTCCGTGGTCTCTACCAGGATCAGATTACCGCCGAGCAGGAACTGGAAGCGATCCGGCGCCGGGTGGTCAAAGAGATCACCAGCGCTTACCTGACCGCCAATTCGAGTGGAGAAAAGATCAGTGCGAGCCGCAATGCCCTGGCCTCGGCACAGCTGTCCAGAGTGGCGGCAGAGAAAGCGCTCAATTACGGAATGGTCAATGCCGTCGATGTGCTGACCAGCGTACGCAACGAATTCCGGGCTCGTCGTGATCTGCTCAAGACCCAATACGACTTCGTCACCAATGTCCTCACGCTCAATCGCTGGGCGGGAAAACCGCCTGCCGAAAGTGTCGAAAGCGTTAATGCCTGGTTGAGCCCCGTCAGCTCCAGCCAAAACCTCACATCCCCCTGATCCTGCCGCAATACCAACTGTGGCTCCCACCCAAACTGGACGCTTACCGGGAGCATTCCCATGGCTCGGCGAGGCAGGTTTCGCCGAAAAATTGACGCCAGAGTTTAATTTGTGCTGGCTTCACGCCACTTGTCGGTTAGTTGACGATTTTGATCGAATTCCGGCTTTGGTTGCAGGTCTCCCGCAGCGAGCCTAAGACCTTGAT
>NZ_JAHBDP010000001.1:0-15896 GCF_019956495.1 Pseudomonas sp. BF-B-26
GCCCAACCCCGTTTCGGGTATTTCTTTGTACATGATTAGACAGGTACGATTTGACAAGAAACAACGGGTGGTCGACGAACTCATCCGGCGCATCGAAAGCGGCCTCATGGAGGACGGCTTTCTGTTGCCGGGCGAGCATCAATTGGCTCAAGAATTCAAAGTCAGCCGCGGCACGCTGCGCGAAGCCCTGGCTGAGTTGAAACGGCGCAACTACATCGCGACGCAAAGCGGGGTGGGTTCCATTGTCACCTTCGACGGCGTGGTGCTCGATCAACGCAGCGGCTGGGCCCAGGCCCTGGCCGACAGCGGGGCGCTGATCAATACCGAAGTGCTGCGGCTGGAGGCGGTCACCCGTCCTGACCTGTTGCCGCGTTTCGGCACCGACCAATTCATCACCCTCGACCGTCGCCGCCGTTCCAACGAAGGCAAACTGGTCTCCCTTGAACGCTCATTGATGCCCGCCACCGGAGGCCTGGAAAGCCTGCCGCGGGTCGGCCTTATCGACAACTCCCTGACCATCACCCTGGCCGCCTACGGCTATATCGGCGAGCGCGGCGATCAATGGATCGGCGCCGAACCCTTGAACGCCGAAGACGCCGAACTGCTCGGTCGTCCGGAGGGCACGGTCTTCCTCAAGGCCTTGCGCACCACTTACGACCGGCAAAACCGCTTCATGGAACAGGTCGAAAGCTTGCTCGATCCGGTGCATTTTCGCCTGCACTTGCAGTTTGGAGAGTCAAAGTGACCGCGCTCAATCGTGCATTGGGCGCGTTCTACGGACTGGCCCTGGGCGATGCCCTGGGCATGCCGACCCAATCCCTGAGCCGCGCCGAGATCAAGGCGCGCTTCGGCGAAATCACTGGCCTGGAAGACGCAGGCCCCGATCAACCGATCGCCGCCAACATGCTCAAAGGCTCGATCACCGATGACACCGAACAGGCGATTCTGGTCGGCCAATTGCTGGTTGAAGGCGAGGGCCGGATCGAACCGTCGCTGCTCGCCCAACGGTTGATCGAATGGGAAGCCGCGATGCAAGCCAAGGGCTCGCAAGACTTGCTCGGCCCTTCGACCAAACGTGCCATCGAGATGATCCTCGCCGGCCACTCGCCGGAAGAAGCGGGGCGCTACGGCACCACCAATGGCGCGGCGATGCGCATCACGCCGGTAGGGATCGCGGCGGATGTCGCTGATCCTGAGCGATTCATCAACGCTGTCGTGCAGGCTTGCCAGGTCACCCACAACACCACGCTGGGCATTTCCAGCGCGGCGGCGGTGGCGGCGGTGGTCTCGGCCGGTATCAACGGCATGGACCTGGGTGAAGCATTGAACCTCGGCCAGCAAATCGCTCTGCAAGCTGAAGGCCGCGGTAACTGGGTGGCCGGCGGACGCATTGCCTCGCGCATCAGTTGGGCGCGGAGCATCAGCGTCGACAGTGACAACGCATTGCTGGCGGATTTGATGTACGACGTGATCGGCACTTCGGTGGCTTCACAGGAATCGGTGGTGGTCTCGTTTGCCTTGGCCCAGCAAGTGGCCATTGGTGAAATGAACGCGTTCGAAGCGCTGTGCATGGCCGCGAGCCTTGGCGGCGACACGGACACCATCGCGGCGATTCTCGGGGCCATGCTCGGGGCCTGCCTGGGCCTTGAGAGTTGGCCGGCGGCGATGATCGACAAGGTCAAAACCGTTAACGATCTGGAGCTTGAACCGTTGGTGCAGGGGCTGTTGGCTCTGCGTTGACCGGGCTGACGCCTTCGCGAGCAAGCCCGCTCCCACACTTGATCTGTGCCATGCCCAAGATTTGTGTGCACAGGAGATCCATGTGGGAGCGGGCTTGCTCGCGAAGGGCGCGCCGCCTACCTGAATTTTTCACCCGCAACGGAAAGCACAAACACGGCCAGGACCGCCGAAATGTTATGTCGTCTTCCGCAATTGCCCACAACCACAACAAAGGCAACAGGAGCATTTCACATGAGTTCATCAAACGCCGGGCAAAGCGCCGGGCAACTGGAAACCCGAGGCATCGAGCCCGTGCCGGAAGCAGAGTGCAACGGTCATCCGCTGCAGCTGTTCTGGGTCTGGTTTGCTGCCAACATCTCCATCCTCGGCCTGCCGCTGGGCGCGACTCTTGTTGCCTTTCGCGGCTTGGCGATCTGGCAGGCGATCATCGTCGCGATTCTCGGGGCTGCCGGTTCCTTCGCCGTGGTCGGGATCATCTCCATTGCCGGTCGCCGTGGTCGCGCACCGAGCCTGACGTTGTCGCGAGCGATCTTCGGTGTACGCGGCAACATCGGCCCGACCCTGGTCTCGCTGATGTCGCGTCTGGGCTGGGAAACCGTCAACACCACCACCGCCGCGTTCGTGTTGCTGTCGCTGTGCTCGATCCTGTTCGGCTCGCCGGTGGAAGCCAAAAGCGCACCCGTGCTGACGCTGATCTTCATTGCGATTTTCGTTCTGCTGACCCTGTCGGTGTCGGGTCTCGGTCACGCCACCTTGCTGGTGATCCAGAAGTGGGCAACCTACGTGTTCGGTGCGCTGAACATTCTGGTCGGCGGTTTCCTCTGCGCCACCATCGACTGGAGCGCGGTGTTCAACGCCACACCGGCCCCGCTGAGCGCAATGATCATCGGCGTCGGCACCATGGCTGCGGGCACCGGGATTGGTTGGGCCAACGCCGGTGCCGACATGTCGCGCTACCAGCACCGCAGCGTCAAAGCCGCACGCCTGGTGGCGTCGGCGGCGTTCGGTGCCGGGATTCCACTGGTGCTGCTGATCACCCTCGGCGGCTTGCTGTCAGTGGGCAACAACGACCTGGCCTCGGCCACCGACCCGATCATCGCGATCCGCGACATGCTGCCGACCTGGATGGCCGTGCCGTACCTGATCACCGCGTTCGGCGGGTTGCTGCTGTCGAACAACCTGTCGGTGTACTCCGCCGGTTTGACCACGCTGACCCTCGGCTTGAAGGTCAAACGCGTCTACGCGGTGGTGGTGGACATCGTCGCGATCTTCGCCGGTTCGATCTATTTCATGCTGATCGCCGACAGTTTCTACGGCCCGTTCATCACTTTCATTTCGCTGCTGGCGGTGCCGATTACCGCGTGGGTCGGGATCTTCGTCGTCGACCTGATCCATCGTCATTACTACAGCCCCAAAGACCTGCTGGACGTCAGCCCGAGCAGCGCTTACTGGTACAGCGGCGGTGTCGAGTGGCGCGCCTTCGGTGCGTGGGCGTTGGCGATCACGCTGGGCTTCAGCTTCACCACCATCGGCACGACCGAACAAACCGTGTGGTTCCGCGGCTTCCTGTCCGACTCCTGGCTGGGCCATAACGGCCTCGGCTGGATCGTGACGTTCCTGGTGGCGGGCGGGATTTACTTTGTACTCGGTGGCGCCAAGGATCGCCGCGCCGCGTTGACCGAGAAAGCTCATGCCTAGATTGCTACACACCGGCCAGGTCATGATCGACCTGGTCATGGCCGTGGATAAACTGCCGCATTCGGGTGGCGACGTGCTGGCGCAATCCGCCAGTTTCGAGGCGGGCGGCGGCTTCAATGTGATGGCTGCCGCCCAGCGCAATGGTTTGCCGGTGGTTTACCTCGGGCGCCACGGCACCGGGCGTTTCGGTGATCTTGCCCGTGAAGCGATGAAAGCTGAAGGCATTCGGATCGGCATCACTCACCGCGCTGAACGGGATACGGGATTGTGCGTCGCGTTGACCGAGGCGTCGGCCGAGCGCAGTTTCATTTCCTATATCGGTGCCGAAGGTGAGCTGGCGGCCGAGGATTTGGCCAGCGTGCCGGCCGAGGCGGGTGACTATGTCTACGTCAGCGGCTACAGCCTGCTGCATGGCGGCAAAGCCCAGGCGCTGGTGGATTGGGTGCTGGATTTGCCGCGTGGAATCAACGTGGTGTTCGATCCGGGCCCGCTGGTGGATTCGCCGGATGAGCCGTTGATGCAAGCCTTGCTGGCGCGCATCGATTTGTGGACCAGCAACAGCGTCGAGGCGCTGAAGTTTACCGGTGCGGCGGACATTGCCGAGGCGTTGGATCGGCTGGCCGATCATCTGCCGGCCAACGTGTTGATAGTGGTGCGTGACGGCCCGCGGGGGTGCTGGATCAGTCAGCGTGGAGACTGCCGGCATGTGCCGGGTTTCAAGGTTGAGGCGGTGGACAGCAATGGCGCGGGTGATGCGCATGCTGGGGTATTTGTGGCCGGGTTGGCGCAAGGATTGTCGGCGAGCGAGGCGGCGCGGCGGGCGAATGCGGCGGCTGCGTTGGCGGTGACTCGCTGGGGGCCGGCGACTTCGCCGGGGACAGCGGAGGTGGATGATTTGATCCGCAAGACCTGCGGCGCCTGATCTATCGCCTTCGCGAGCAAGCCCGCTCCCACATTGGTTTTGTGTACGACACAGATCCCCTGTGGGAGCGGGCTTGCTCGCGAAGGCGGTATCCAACTCAACACAAATCCTGACCTTACCCAGCCTTGCGCAACGCCTCGATCAACTCCTGCTTGCGCATGCCCGACCGTCCCGGAATCTTCTTCGCCCGGGCTTCTTTCATCAAACTGTCGACGGTCTGGGTTTCGCGCGAAGCCTTGCTGTTACGCGAATGACCTTCACGGCTGGCCACCGCACGACGAGCTGATTCCTGGCGATCTTCGGCCTTGGCACTCGCCGGTTTCTTGCGTCCGGACCCACCTTTGCGCTCACCGCCACCCGACTGCTTGTTGACGGTCGCCCAAGCCCGGGCTTCAGCTTCTTCTTTCGAGACACCCTTGTGCTCGTAGCTCTCTTCGATGTGTTCGGCCTTGCGTTTCTGCTCGGCGGTGTACTTGTCTTTACTTCCACGAGGCATGGGATTTCTCCTTCTGCTTGTAGAGTCTCTCAAACGGTCACAGTCGCGCACGACTGCGACCTGATTCGTCTTGTCAAACGTCCAGCTTGCGCGCCGCCTCAACCCCTGCGGCACTGAGTTTGATCGGCAAGTTCAACGAGTGCTCACCGGCCTCGTTGCAGGTCACATGACCCTGTTGGATCAATCCACGATCCTGCAGCGTGGCGAGGGTGCTGGCCACGACTCTCTCCCCCCGGTAATTGTCCAGGACCTCTTTGCCCAAACCGCTTGGATGGGCATGCAGCAGACGGGTCAGGACTTCTTTCTCAAGGTTGTTATCGACGTTCATGGTTACCTCTTCATGGATGTGGATAGGTCCATTTAATTAGACTCCTTATCTGATATTGGTCCGCCCCCGATTTGGATTGGTGCCTGATGAACGACGAACGGTCTAGGCCGCATTTGCGTAGCGAGCCTTGGATCAGCTTTGAATTTCCAGTGTGACGAGCGCTGCTTGCCGACTTAGTATGGCGTTTTCAACTTTTGACGAAGGCACGTCCATGACGATCGAGATCCGCCCGGCGACCCCGAGCGATGCACCGCAAATCCTCGGGTTCATCACCGAACTGGCCGACTACGAACGTGCCCGCCACGAAGTCATCGCCAGCGTCGCCGACATCGAGCGCAGCCTGTTCAGCGAAGGCGCCACCGCCCACGGTCTGATCTGTTTGCGCGACGGCTTGCCGATCGGTTTCGCGGTGTTTTTCTTCAGTTATTCCACGTGGCTCGGCAGCAACTGCCTGTACCTCGAAGACCTCTACATCACCCCTGATCAGCGCGGCGGCGGCGCCGGTAAAACCTTGCTGCGCCACCTGGCGAAAATCGCCTGCGCCAATGATTGCGGTCGATTTGAGTGGAGCGTGCTGGACTGGAATAAACCGGCGATTGAGTTCTACAAGTCGTTGGGTGCGCAGCCGCAGGAAGAGTGGGTTCGATATCGGATGGATGGGGCGGTGTTGCGGGAGTTTGCCGAGGGGCGGTGATCGTTTACCCGCTCTGACTCTGAATAAGTTGTCGGCACCGCTCTAGTCCGGCATTCTGTGCGCACTTTTGCATATTCACGGATGATACCTGCAATGTCTTCGGCATTAATTCATCTCCTGAATTTCGCGACGAATTCGGCTAATAGTTCGAATGTGTCGAAAGCCAATGGCGCGTCGATCTTTACCACCACCTTAAAATTCAACAGCAAGGAGCTTTGACTTGAGTGGAAAACCAGCTGCTCGTGTAACCGACTCAACCTCGTGTCCGTTGCCGGGCCATGGCACCAATCCAATAGTCTCTGGATCACCAGACGTTTTCTTCGATGGTCTTGCCGCTGCCCGCATGACGGATAAATCCGCCTGCGGTAGCCCCATTACTGGTGCAGTATCAGGCACGGTGTTCATCAACGGCCTCAATGCCGCAACCCTCGACAGCACCGGAGGTCACGGCAACGTTGTGGTTGGTGGTTCCGGGACTGTGATCATCGGTTAGAGCGGGGGAGGCGCGGCGTTCAGCAGTTTGCTACCGATGCCAGTGCATTTCACAGACAGATTGCAGGTAGTTAATGAGGCGACCGGCAAGCCGATTCCTTATCACCCCTACACCATTCAGCGTGGTGACGGCAGCGAGGAACATGGCATTACTGATGCGGTTGGCTTCACCCATACCGTCAGTTCCCATTTGGCTGAAACCATTAAATTGTTCGTGGAGTGATAGGGATGTCGGCTGAAGGACTGGCGGCGAAAGAAGAATCACCAAAAAAAAGGGAAGTAAAAACTCACACATTAACGTGTAAGACTGATCAGTCTGTTAAGCAGGTTTCCGTAGCTTTGCGGGACTTGGTTGTGTTTTTTATTGGTGGTGCGGGTGATCAGGAAAGTTATTATGGTACAGGCCCAAATAATAATATTGATTATGTTCGCCGGATCACGGTAGACGACGCAAAGCAATTGGAGATTTTAAAGCGCTGCCCATCCTGGGCGCTCAGTTATAATGCGTTTATAAGTGATGAAGATCTTGAAAAGAATGTGTTGAGTCGGATACCTAATTGCTCTACCGCTATTTATATTGTTGGTCATAGTCTGGGTGGTTGGAATGGTGCCCATCTCTCTAGTGTACTGGCAGACAGAGGGTTCAAAGTAAGGATGTTAATAACACTTGACCCAGTCGGTGAAGGGAAAATCGTCTACGGAATTTCAAGTATTTATAGGCGGGAGCCAAAACCCAAAGCCGACTACTGGGTGAATATTCGGGCTGCTGCGGTCGACTGGAATGTGTCGGATCTGGTCGCAGATTTCGGTGAACAGTGGGAAGTGACACAAGGGCCTGACGTAATGGGGCGGGTGGATATCAACCACGCCGATGCAAACAGGATGTTCGTGCAACCGTTACCGGGCGGTAAGGCAGCTCGGCAAATATTTAATGAGTCGATTTTGAGTTATTTCAGGGAGTGAATCTGGATGCACAAGGTTTTTCTGTTTTTTTTAATAATGATGAGTGCATCCTGTTCTTTAAATCATGGGAAGCCTGTAGCAACACTTGAATATTCCAGTGTCGCGGAACTTCGTAGTACTGGCCTTTACCAGGTTTATTTTACTTCAGATGTGGATGTGCTCCAGTTGTTTAAGTCTAAAATTGGCGAGGGCCTTGTCTGTGCATTAGAAGACGATTTGGATTTTGCTGAGTCGCATCATATAAAAAGATCTGGTTTTGGTTTGGTAGAATCTGTGCCAGGAGACTTATCTTTGCGATATCGGGCAAATGTCATTTTTAGTGAGTCGGCAAACGGGAAAGGAGGGGAGAACTATCTGGAGGGTGAAACCTTGGCTCCGCTTTTGAGGAAACGTGATTTTATCTCATGTGTGTTTAGAGTTCACACCACTACGTACAAAACGTACTTCTCAAAGGTCATGCGCATACCAACCAAGGAGCTTTTGAAGGCGGTTGTTAAACAGTAAAAGCGCGCATCTCTGACTCGAACATACGCAGGAAACGTACTCGTTCAATTACTGAATTCCCACTTACCGCTAACCAAACCATCGAGTGTTTGCCGCACAGTGATCTTGAAAGCCCCGGCGCTTCCTTCATCGAAGGCCGCTCTCCACGCCGCGTACCCCTGATTGAAATCCGGAATCTCTGCAGTTTCGCCAATGCGATGGGTGATGCTGCGTTCCAGGGCTTTTGCCTGGAAGGGCAAGTGAGGCATGTCGTTGAACTCATTGCCTGTCACCGGATTGATCATCCGAAAGCCATCGACCCTGATGTGAACGACCTTGCCCAGTTTCGGATAATTTTCGATTTTCAGGATCGTCAGTGTCGATACGTCCTCACCCGGTCGGTTTTTGTAGGCCCAGATATCGCCCACCTTCAAGTCTTTCGATGCGCTGAATGCCGCTATGGACCAGAGCACGCCGCATAACAGCAGAGCCTTTGAAGCAATCTTCATTTTTCTTCCTTGAATGGGTGTACGGCAGCAATGGCCCGGCATTTTAAAGCGTCGCCGTAGAAAAACTTGTCACACTTGTATATCCCACAATATGGGAGTGATATTTATATATTGAGATTTGGGCGCGTCCGGGTTTATAGTCCAGCTCACTCACTGCCAATAAACAAAACAGGTGAAGCGATGCTGGCGCAATTGATCGCGCTCGATTGGGGGACAACCTCATTACGTGCTTACAAACTCGCCGCGGGTGGCCAGGTACTCGAACAGCGTTCGCTGTCGTCGGGGATCATGCAGCTGCCCAAGACGCCGCGAATGATCGCGGGTCAGGAATGTGCCGACGGTTTTGAACTGGCCTTCGATGAGGCCTGCGGTGACTGGCTGGACGCGCAGCCCGATTTGCCGGTGATTGCTTGTGGCATGGTCGGCAGCGCACAAGGCTGGCGTGAAGCGGCCTACCGCGATACGCCGGCGAACGTTGCCAATCTCGGAATTTCCCTACAAACGGTTCGCAGTCTTCGCAGTGTCGATGTGCATATCGTGCCGGGCGTGATTCAGCGGTCTCGCTTGCCAAACGTGATGCGCGGCGAAGAAACCCAAGTGCTCGGTGTCCTGCAGAATCTACCGGGCGAGGCGGGCAACGATGTGTTGATCGGCCTGCCGGGCAGTCATTCGAAATGGGTGGAAGTGGCCGACGGCTGCATCGTGCATTTCGATACCTTCATGACCGGCGAAGTCTTCGCTGTGCTCAGCGAACACAGCATTCTGGGGCGCACCCAGCAAAAGGGCGCGTCCTTCGATGGCCACGCCTTTGATCGTGGTGTGCAGGTGGCCCTGTCGGCGGATGGCGAGATCGGGCCGTTGTCGACATTGTTCAGTGCCCGCAGCCTCGGGTTGACTGGCGAGCTCAGCGCCACCGCCCAACCGGATTACTTGTCCGGTCTGTTGATCGGCCATGAACTGTCAGCGTTGGCGACTGTTCAGCGACGGCGACGCAACAGCGTTCATCTGCCTTCGATCGTCCTCATCGGTAATGCCCAACTCTGTGCCCGCTACAGCCGGGCACTCGACGCCTGTGGATTTGCCCGGGTGACCCTCGCCGAACAAGCCACCGAACGCGGCTTGTGGCAGTTGGCGGTTGCCGCCGGACTGATCACACCCAACCCATCCCGTTAAACCTGACTGGAGGTCTGACATGCTCAAGCAAGCATTGGCGCAAAACGGTCTGATCGCGATTTTGCGTGGCCTGCGCCCGCAAGAAGCGGCAGCCATCGGCGAAGTGCTTTACGCCGCCGGATTTCGCGTCATCGAAGTGCCGCTTAATTCCCCTGAGCCGTACGAAAGTATCCGCATCCTGCGCAGTACCTTGCCCGCCGATTGCCTGATCGGTGCCGGCACGGTGTTGACGCCGGAGCAGGTCGAGCAAGTGAAAGCGGCGGGCGGTCAGGTGATCGTCATGCCGCACAGCGATGCCAAGGTGTTGCGTGCTGCGAAAGCGGCGGGGTTGTTCTTGTCGCCGGGTGTGGCGACGCCGACTGAAGCCTTTGCGGCATTGGCCGAAGGGGCGGACGTGCTGAAGATGTTCCCGGCCGAGCAGATGGGCCCGGCAGTCGTCAAAGCCTGGCTCGCGGTGCTGCCAGCGGGAACGATTCTGGCGCCGGTCGGCGGGATCACGCCGGACAACATGCAGGTGTTTATCGACGCGGGCGTCAAAGGCTTCGGCCTCGGTTCCGGATTGTTCAAACCGGGCATGACGGCTGACGAAGTAGCGGTACGCGCGAAGGCGTATGTCGCTGCCTGGAATGCATTGCGTTAAGTATTTTTGGCGCTGCGAGCGCTGCATCTAATAAGAGAGGCAATAGATGAAAATCACCAAACTAACCACCTTCATCGTTCCGCCGCGCTGGTGCTTCCTCAAGATTGAAACCGACGAGGGCGTGACCGGTTGGGGCGAGCCCGTAGTCGAAGGCCGCGCTCACACTGTCGCCGCTGCCGTTGAAGAATTGTCCGACTACCTGATCGGCAAAGACCCACGCAACATCGAAGACATCTGGACCGTGCTTTACCGCGGCGGCTTCTACCGGGGCGGCGCGATCCACATGAGCGCGCTGGCCGGTATCGACCAGGCGTTGTGGGACATCAAGGGCAAAGCGCTGGGTGTGTCGGTCAGCGATCTGCTGGGCGGTCAGGTGCGGGACAAAATTCGCGTCTATTCGTGGATCGGCGGCGACCGCCCGGCGGACACCGCTCGCGCTGCAAAAGAAGCCGTCGAACGTGGTTTCACTGCAGTGAAAATGAACGGCACCGAAGAGCTGCAATTCCTCGACTCCTTCGAGAAAGTCGACCTGGCCCTAGCCAACGTCGCCGCCGTGCGTGATGCGGTGGGTCCGAACGTCGGCATTGGTGTGGACTTCCATGGCCGGGTGCACAAGCCCATGGCCAAGGTGCTGATGAAGGAACTCGATCCGTACAAATTGATGTTCATCGAAGAGCCGGTGCTCAGCGAAAACTACGAAGCGCTGAAAGAATTGGCGCCGCTGACCAGCACCCCGATTGCTCTTGGCGAGCGGCTGTTCTCGCGCTGGGATTTCAAGCGTGTGCTCAGTGAAGGTTACGTCGATATCATCCAGCCGGACGCGTCTCACGCCGGCGGCATCACCGAAACCCGCAAGATCGCCAACATGGCCGAAGCCTACGACGTGGCGCTGGCGCTGCACTGCCCGTTGGGGCCGATTGCACTGGCGGCGTGTTTGCAGCTGGATGCGGTTTGCTACAACGCGTTCATCCAGGAGCAGAGCCTGGGCATTCATTACAACGAGAGCAATGACCTGCTGGATTACGTCAAGGATCCGCGGGTGTTCGACTATGACAAAGGCTTCGTGAAAATCCCCAACGGCCCGGGCCTGGGGATCGAGATCAACGAGGAATACGTCATCGAACGCGCGAAGGTCGGCCACCGCTGGCGCAACCCGATCTGGCGCCATGCCGATGGCAGTTTTGCCGAGTGGTGAGTGATCTCTGACCCCACACAAAACCCCTGTGGGAGCGGGCTTGCTCGCGAAAGCGGTGTGTCAGTCGACATCAATGTTAAATGGTCAACCGCCTTCGCGAGCAAGCCCGCTCCCACAAGGGTGCAGTGCAAGCCTTTACATCGACCTCAATAAACATAAGAAGAGGCACTCCTCATGCAACCGCAAACCCTCACCGGGCAGGCGTCGTTGGTGACGCCCAGTCGCAAGCGTTTTTTCATCATGGTGCTGCTGTTCATCACCGTGGTGATCAACTACCTGGACCGCAGCAACCTGTCCATCGCCGCCCCGGCACTCACCAGCGAACTGGGTATCGATCCGATCCACGTCGGGCTGATTTTCTCCGCGTTCGGCTGGACCTACGCCGCCATGCAAATCCCCGGCGGCTGGCTGGTGGATCGGGTTCCACCACGGATTCTTTACAGCGTCGCATTGCTGCTGTGGTCGATCGCCACCGTCATGCTCGGCTTTGCCGCCAGCTTCATCGCGCTGTTTGTGTTGCGCATGGCAGTCGGTGCACTGGAAGCCCCGGCCTACCCGATCAACAGCCGTGTGGTCACCACCTGGTTTCCCGAGCGTGAACGCGCCACGGCCATTGGTTTCTATACCTCCGGGCAGTTCGTCGGTCTGGCGTTCCTGACGCCGGTATTGGCCTGGCTGCAGCATCAATATGGCTGGCACATGGTGTTTGTCAGCACCGGTGCGGTGGGCATTCTCTGGGCAGTGATCTGGTACGCGGTGTATCGCGAGCCACGGGATTTCAAAGGCGCCAATGACGCCGAAATCGACCTGATCCGCGAGGGTGGCGGGCTGGTGGATATCCAGGCTGAACAAGCCAAAGTCAAAGCCAAATTCAGCTGGATCGACCTCGGCATCGTTCTGACCAAGCGCAAGTTGTGGGGCATCTACCTCGGCCAGTTCTGCCTCAACTCGACGTTGTGGTTTTTTCTGACGTGGTTCCCGACCTACCTGGTGAAATATCGCGGTATGGACTTCATCAAGTCCGGCCTGTTGGCGTCGCTACCGTTTCTTGCCGCCTTCGTCGGTGTGCTCTGTTCGGGGTTCTTTTCCGACTGGCTGATCCGCCGCGGCTACACCGTGGGTTTCGCCCGCAAGTTGCCGATCATTGGCGGCCTGCTGATTTCCACTTCGATCATCGGCGCCAACTTCGTCGAGTCGACACCGCTGGTGATTGCCTTCCTCGCGTTGGCGTTCTTCGGTAACGGGCTGGCTTCGATCACCTGGTCGCTGGTGTCAACGTTGGCCCCGGCGCGATTGCTCGGGTTGACCGGCGGGGTGTTCAACTTCATCGGCAACCTGTCGGCGATTACCACGCCGATCGTCATCGGGTTCCTGGCTACCGGTGATTCGTTCGCTCCGGCGATCACCTATATCTCGGTTTTGGCGTTGATTGGCGCACTTTCCTACATCTTGCTGGTCGGCAAAGTCGAGCGTATCAAGTTGTAGTTGCGGCATGCGGGCGACCATAATGCCGCCCGTTCACTCGCTCAACGGTAAAGGCTGGATATGCAGGAAGACGCCCCAAAAATCGCCAAGGACGCCGCACCGACCGGTACCCAGACACTGCTTCGTGGTTTGGGTGTGGTTCAGGCCGTGGCCAGTGGTGCCCGCGATCTCAAGGAGATCGCCCGGCTGATCGGCACGACGCGCAGCACCACTCATCGTCTAGCCAGTTGTCTGGTGGACGAGCGTTATCTGCGTGTGGTGCCGCAAGTCGGTTATCTGTTGGGGCCGAAGTTGATCGAGCTGGGCTTCCAGGCGCGTGAAGAATTGCCGCTGGTGACATTGGCCGGGCCGTATCTGGATGAATTGTCGGCGTTGACCGGCGACACCATTCACCTGGCGATTCGTGAAGGTGACGAGGTGCTGTACCTGCACAAGAATCCGGGGCGCAATGGCCCTGAAATGCGTTCGCGGGTCGGCCATCGCATGCCGTTGGCGCGCACCGGGATTGGCAAGGCGCTGATGCTCGATGACACGCAGGCAGAATGGCAGCGGCTGTACGAAATCAGCTTGCCGGCGGGTGGGAAAAATCAGTTCTGGCCACAGCACCCGGAGCAGTCCTGGGAGCAGTTTCAGCAGCGCATGGTCGAGTATGTGGCGGGCGGTTATGCGTTCGATCTGGAAGACAACGAACCGTCGATCCGCTGTGTGGCGGCGCCGATCCGTGATGCCAGCAAGCGCATCGTTGCCGGCATCAGCATCGCCAGCACCGTGCCGTATATGCCGCTGGAGAAAATGGCCGAGCTGATTCCCCTGATCAAAGGGGTCACGGCTCGGCTTTCGGCGGAGCTTGGCGCGAAAGTCTGATTAGACTTTCAACGTCGCCATGTCGATGACGAAGCGGTACTTCACGTCACCCGCGATCATGCGGGCGTAAGCCTCGTTGATCTGGCGGATGTCGAGCATTTCGATGTCGCAGGTGATGTTGTGTTCGGCGCAGAAATCCAGCACTTCCTGGGTTTCGGCAATGCCGCCGATCAGCGAGCCGGCCAGCACACGACGGCCCAATACCAGTTTGGCAGCGTGGACCGGTGGGGCGATCGGTTCAATCAAACCCACCAGAATGTGCACACCGTCGAAACGCAGGGTATCGAGGTAGGGATTGAGGTCGTGCTGCACCGGAATGGTATCCAGCAGGAAGTCGAAATGTCCTGCGGCGGCCTTCATCTGTTCGGCATCGGTGGACACGATCACGTGGTCCGCACCCTGGCGACGACCTTCTTCAGCCTTGCTCGCCGAGCGGGTGAACAGCGTGACTTCGGCGCCCATCGCCTTGGCGAACTTGATGCCCATGTGGCCGAGGCCGCCCATGCCGAGAATCCCGACCTTGTCACCCGCCTTCACGCCATAGTGCTTGAGTGGCGAATAGGTGGTGATGCCGGCGCAGAGAATCGGCGCGGCGCTGGCCGGGTCGAGTTTCTCGGGGATGCGCACCACGAAGTGTTCGCTGACCACGATGCTGTCGGAATAGCCGCCCATGGTGTTGCTGCCATCGACGCGGTCCGGGGTGGCGTAGGTCATGGTCGGACCTTCAAGGCAGTATTGCTCGAGGTTCGACTGGCAGGCTTCGCAGCTGCGGCACGAGTCGACCATGCAGCCGACACCGACCAGATCGCCGACTTTATGTTGGGTGACGTTCGCACCGACGGCGGTAACTTTGCCTACGATCTCGTGGCCGGGCATCAGTGGGTAAACGGCAATGCCCCACTCGTTGCGTGCTTGATGGATGTCGGAATGGCAGACGCCGCAGTAGAGAATATCGATCGCAACGTCGTCAGCACGTGGGGTGCGGCGCTCGAATTTCACGGGGGCGAGGGGAGTGGTGGCCGACTGGGCGGCGTATCCGATGGCGGTGTACATGATGAACCTCGCAAAAGCTGTGACGGGTGAGGTGGCGCATTCTGGGCGCCGCACCGGCCACCGGCCATGGCGATTCCTCCGGGTGTCATGCCTAATCCTCCGGCATCAGCCTTCAATGGGTCGTATTGGCCATCAGACCTGCGATGATGCTTTCATCCCTAATCCGCGACATTTTTTTGTGAAGAGCCCTCATGTTGTTGACCCGTCATCTGGATGCCAATGCCACGCTGGTTTCGCTGATTCAGCCTTTGACTAATCGCGACGGTTTCGCTTCCACGGCGTTGCCGGGTGTGCAGGTTTTGCGGGCCAGTTGTGATGTGGCTCGCGGCCCGCAGATTTACGAGCCGAGTCTGGTCATCATCGCCCAAGGCAGCAAACTGGCGTATCTGGGGCCGCGTACGCTGGAGTACGGCGCCGGGCATTATTTGATTCAGGCATTGCCGGTGCCGTTCGAATGCGAGACGTTTTCAGCCCCCGATGGCCCGATGCTGGGTGTTTCCATCGCCATTGACCGGGTGTTGCTCGGTGAGTTGGTCTTGGCCATGGGGCTGGTGCCGGGGCGTAATATTGCGGCGCAAACGCCAGCGTCCATGACCTCGGCGGTGCTCGACGATGCGATGCGTGGTTGTGTTGAACGGCTGCTGCGTTGCCTGCACGATCCGCTGGAATGCCAGGTCATGGGGCAGGCGCGATTGCGTGAGTTGTTGTTCGTCGCCTTGCGCGGGCCGCAAGCCGATGTGCTGCGGGCGCTGGTCGAGCAGCAGGGGCAATTCGCCCGGATCGCGGCGTCGCTCAGCCATCTGCATGCGCATTACACCGAGCCGCTGAATGTCGAGACCCTGGCCAGTTGCGCGAACATGAGTGCGTCGACCTTTCATGAGCATTTCAAGCGCAGCACCTTGTTGTCGCCAGTGCAGTACTTGAAGCGCTTGCGTTTGCTCAAGGCGCAGACGTTGCTGGTGGCCGAAGGTCTGGGTGTGGCGCAGGTGGCGCATCGGGTCGGGTATCAAAGTACGTCGCAGTTCAGTCGCGAATACAAGCGCTACTTCGAGCGTAGTCCCGGTGACGAACGCGCTGCTTGATACACCACGAATCCCCATGTGGGAGCGGGCTTGCTCGCGAATGCGGTGGGTCAGTCGACTTAACGGGTGACTGATGCAC
>NZ_JAHBDP010000002.1:0-15871 GCF_019956495.1 Pseudomonas sp. BF-B-26
GTGTTGCGGCTGGAGGAGAGTGAGTGGGGCGGGTTGAAAGTGGTGATTGAGTTGCCTAAGCGTTCAGGCTGAAAGCCACCCCCTCACCCCAGTGGGGAGAGGGGGAAAGGGAGCTGATCTCCATTGGCTTCTAATGCCGAGTTCGACTCTATTTTCTCGGTCGCAGAATATCTAAAAACCAACTCGGTCAGTCCCCTCTACCCTCTGGGGAGAGGGTTAGGGTGAGGGGTGGTTCTCAGACCCGAAACTGATCCATCAAACTCTGCTGCTGATTCGCCAGGCTATTGAGTGACTGACTCACCCGCGCCGATTCATTGGCCTGCCCCGACAGCGACTCCGTCACATCCCGAATCGTCGCCACGTTGTTGTTGATCTCCTCGGCCACGGCGCTTTGCTCTTCCGCGGCACTGGCGATCTGCAAGTTCATGTCGCTGATCACCGTCACCGCCTCACCAATCTGGCGCAACGCCGTCACCGCCTGACCCACTTGTTCGACACTGCCCTGAGCCTGGCGATGGCTGTTGTTCATCGAACCGACCACGTCCTGAGTGCCGCTCTGCAACTGCTCGATCACCAAGCGGGTTTCTTCGACAGACTCCTGGGTCCGGCGTGCCAGGTTGCGCACTTCATCGGCCACCACGGCAAAACCGCGCCCGGCTTCACCGGCACGAGCAGCCTCGATGGCGGCGTTCAGCGCCAGCAGATTTGTCTGCTCGGCGATGGCCCGGATCACTTCCAGCACCGAACCGATCTTCTCGCTGTTGGCTGCCAGGCCTTCGACTTGAACCATCGCCGCGCTCATGTCGGCGGCGAGGTTGTCGATGCTGGCGGTGGTGCGGTCGATCACGGTCAGACCGCGACGGGTGGCCTGATCCGCATCCCGCGCGGCCTGTGCCGCTTGCGCTGCACTGCGAGCGACGTCCTGGGCGGTGGCGCTCATTTCGTGGGACGCGGTAGCGACTTGATCCACCTGACGGTATTGCTGCTCCATGCCGGCGCTGGTCTGGGTGGCGATGGCAGACGACTGATCCGCCGTGCTGCGCGCGTCCTGCACCGAGCGTTTGACCTCGGCGATGATCGGTTGCAACTTGTCGAGGAAGCGGTTGAACCAGCCAGCCAATTGGCCGAGTTCGTCCTTTTTGTCGTAGGCCAGACGGCGGGTCAGGTCGCCTTCGCCGCTGGCAATGTCTTCGAGCATGTGCGCCACACCCAGAATCGGTTTGGTCACGCTGCGGGCCATCAGCCACACTAGCAACAGGCCAATCAACGCGGCCAGTACACCCAGGCCGAGTTCGACCAGGGTGCCGGCGGTGTTGCTTTCATCGAGTTGCTTTTTCAACGCTTCGGCGGGGCCGACCAGGACTTTCTCCGGCACCTCGAGCAACACGCCCCAGGACTTGCCACCGGGAATCGGCTGGAACGGCGACAGCACTTTGAGCTGTTGATTGTTGTGCAGGCTTTCGGTCTTGCTGCTGGCGGCGAGCATGCGGATCAGCTCGGCACCGTTGGTCTTGTCCACGGTGTCCAGGCGCTGGCTGAGCTTGCTGGCGTCCGGGCTGTAACCGGCCAGCAAACCGACCGGGCTGATGATGCTGACGTTGGTCTGGCCGTCATAGAGCTTCTTGCTCGCACCCTGGCTGACGGCTTGCAGGCTGTTGAGGTTGATGTCCACCGACAGCGAAGCAATGACCTTGCCGTTGACCATCAGCGGGAAAACGATGCTGGTCATCAGCACGTTCTGGCCGTCGATCACGTAGAAGTAGGGTTCGATCACGCAGGGTTTGAGGGTCGTGCGCGGGCAGGTGAACCAGGCGTTGGCCGGTTCGCCGCTCGGGCCGGAGCTGGTGTCGGCCATGTCGCTTTCCGGTAGCGCCATCGACGTCACCTTGCCGGGTGTCGGCTGCGACCAATAGAGCGCGAAACGGCCCTTGTCGTTGCTGCCCAGCTCGGCCTGGCCGGCGAACAGATCGTCCTTGCCGTCCAGCGCGTTGGCTTCGAACACCAGCGAGAGGCCGAGCAGTTCCGGGTTGGCTTGCAGGGCTGACTTGACCTGACGGGTCAGGTCTTCACGCAGGTCAAAGGCATCGAGAAAGCGCTTCTCGGCCTGCTCGCGCAGGAACAGCACCTGACGCGAAAAGCCATGGCCATATTGATAGGCATCCATGAACTGCTGGCGAATCCCCAGCGCCTGGTTTTCACCCTGGGATTCGATCCGGGCCTGGGCCGCTTCAGTGAGCATCTCCATGCTGGATGCTTTCACCATCTCGGAGCTGTGCTCCATGCGATACAGCGAAAGACCCACCAGCAGGGTCACGATGCCGGCCAGGCACAGCCCGGCCAGCAGGGTGATTTTCCATTGAATGGAAAGTTGTCTGAGCGACATGGAGACGTCCTTATTCGATAAATATCTGAGACTTTGCACTGTAGCGGCCGCGATTCGGCTTTCTTTATGCCGCAATCCGAATAAGGCTCGCCGCTGATTTTGTGGCGAGAGTGCTTACCTGTGGCGAGGGAGCTTGCTCCCGCTCGGCTGCGAAGCAGTCGCAAAACCTGCCGATGCGTTGTGGCTGACGGAATGCAGGGGGTCGCTTCGCAACCCAACGGGAGCAAGCTCCCTCGCCACAGGTCATCATAAGGAGTGACACATCATCACCGGCCACACGCTTTGACACCGGGCCGACTCTGCGGCACAGTGCGCGCCCTCTAATAAAACCCTCTCATTCAATCCGCTGGCGGCTCTTTGCAGACTGCCGGCCGGACTCTTTCCGTTTGCCTTGAGGTAACGATGATTAATGCTGTAATTGCCGCGGTCGGCGTCATGCTGATCCTCAGCCTGTCCCGCGTGCACGTCGTAATCGCGCTGATCGTGGGCGCTCTGGTGGGTGGTTTGACCGGTGGCCTGGGCATCGACGCGACACTCAAAGCCTTCAACAGCGGCCTCGGTGGCGGTGCGACGGTCGCATTGTCCTACGCCTTGCTCGGCGCTTTCGCAGTGGCCATTGCCAAGTCCGGCCTGGCACACGCCCTGGCAGACAAAGCCTTGCTGATGGTCGACCGCCAGCACGCCAGCGGTGGCGGTCAGGTCAAATGGCTGTTGATCGGTTTGCTGTGGGTGGTGGCCATCGCTTCGCAGAACATTCTGCCGATACATATCGCCTTTATTCCGCTGCTGGTGCCGCCACTGTTATATGTGCTGACCAAGCTGCAACTGGATCGCCGGTTGATTGCCTGCGTCATGACCTTCGGCCTGATTACGCCGTACATGTTCTTGCCCGTGGGCTTCGGCAACATCTTCCTTAATGAAATCCTGCTGGCCAACGTCGCCCGTAGCGGGGTGGACATCAGCGGCATCAACGTCACCCATGCCATGGGGATTCCGGCCTTGGGCATGGTCGTCGGGCTCGCGGCAGCGTTTGTCAGCTATCGCAAGAAGCGCGTCTACGATCTGGAAAAGATCGAGCAAGTCGAACAGGTCGCGGTGCAGTACAACCCGCTGAGCCTGATGGTCGCCGGTCTGGCCATCGCGGTGGCGTTCATTATTCAGCTGTTGCTGGACTCGATGATCATCGGTGCGCTGGCAGGCTTTCTGATTTTTTCGGTGTCGGGGATCGTGAAGTGGCGTGAAACCGACGACCTGTTCACCGAAGGCATGAAAATGATGGCGATGATCGGTTTCATCATGATCGCCGCCTCCGGTTTTGCCGAGGTGATGAAAGCCACCGGTGAGGTGCAGACACTGGTCGAAGCCTCGGCTTCGTGGATCGGCCACAGCAAAGGCATTGGCGCGTTGCTGATGTTGTTGGTCGGACTGTTGGTGACCATGGGCATCGGTTCATCGTTTTCCACTGTACCGATCCTGGCCGCGATTTTTGTGCCGTTGTGCGTACAACTGGGCTTCAGTCCGATCGCGATCGTGTGCATTGTCGGCACTGCCGGTGCGCTGGGCGATGCCGGTTCGCCAGCGTCGGACTCGACCCTCGGCCCGACCTCGGGCCTGAACATCGACGGCCAGCATCACCACATCTGGGACACCGTGGTCCCGACCTTCCTGCACTACAACCTGCCGTTGCTGGCGTTCGGCTGGGTGGCGGCGATGGTGCTCTAAGCACATTTCCCCTGTGGGAGCGAGCCTGCTCGCGATGGCGGCGGCACATCCAGCATTGATGTGACTGACATACCGCTATCGCGAGCAGGCTCGCTCCCACATTTGATTGGGGGTGACCTTCACTCAACTTTTGAATTGGCCTGCCGTTAAAGCCTTTAACCGCGCCAATAAAATCAAAAGAGTGAACCGTCATGCGCATGAGCCTGAAGGCTAAAGTCCTGTCCCTTGCCGTCCTCCCGGTGTTGCTCTTTGCGCTGGTTATCAGCCTGACCACGTTGTTCATTCTGCAGGAGCAGGCCCGCAAGGAAGTCGAGGAAACTCGCCAGCGCCTGCTCAGCGATGCCAAGGCAACGCTGCAAAGCTACGTCGCCGTGGCCATGACCACGATCAAACCACTCTACGACGCAGCTGCCCCCGGTGATGACGCGGCGCGGGCCCAGGTGGTCAAGTTGCTGTCGAGCATCACCTACGGCAAAGACGGCTACTTCTTCGGCTACGACTCCAATACCGTGCGCCTGTTCAAGGCCAACAGCCCTGAAGGCGTGGGCCAGAGCTTCAAGGACAACCGCGATCCGAACGGCGTCTACGTCAACCGCGACCTGGTGAAAGTCGCCAAGGACGGCACCCACTACCTGCAATACAGCTCGCCGCTGCCCGGCAACACCCAAGTGCTGGTGCCGAAACTGGGCTACACCGAATACCTGCCCAAATGGGACATGGCGGTCGGCACCTCGGTCAACCTCGACGGCATCGAAGCGCAAGTGGCGCTGGTCGAAATCAAGGTCCAGGAGCGCATGCAAGGCGTGGTGCTGAGCATCGTCGGAATTGCCGCCGTGGTGCTGTTGGTGATCGCCGCCGCCGGGATGCTGCTGGCCAACACCATCCTGCGTCCGCTGAACCTGATGAAAGCCAACCTCGATGACATCGCGGCGGGTGAGGGCGACTTGACGCGTCGCCTGACCATCACCAGCCAGGACGAACTCGGCGAGCTGGCCGGCTCGTTCAACCGCTTCGTCGACAAGATCCACGGCCTGGTGCGTCAGATCACCGAAATGACCTCGCAACTGACCGGGCTGGTGAATCAGGTCTCCGATCAGGCGCAGCGCTCGGATCAGGCGATGGAGCGTCAGCGTCACGAGACCGATCAGGTCGCCACGGCGATCAACCAAATGTCTGCCGCGGCTCAGGAAGTGGCGAAAAGTGCGCAAAACGCCGCAGTGGCTGCACAGCAGACCGACGAAGAAGGCCAGGCCGCCAAGCGTGTGGTGGCCGGCAGCATCGTGAAGATTCATGCGTTGGTGGACGATATTCGCAGCAGCGGCGTGTCTCTGGACAGCCTGCAAAAAGACGTGTCGTCGATTGTCAGCGTGCTTGGGGTGATCCGTTCGATTGCCGAGCAGACCAACCTGCTGGCACTCAACGCCGCCATCGAAGCCGCCCGTGCCGGTGAGGCCGGTCGTGGTTTTGCGGTGGTGGCCGACGAGGTTCGAGCGCTGGCCAGCCGCACGCAAATCAGCACCCAGGAAATCCAGGGCATGATCGATCGCTTGCAGGCCGGCACTCAGTCTGCGGTGGAAGCGATGCGCCGTTCCAGCGAGGCCGGCGACGGCACGTCGGCTCAGGCCAACGAAGCGGGTGCATCGCTGGACACCATGGCCCAACTGATCGGCACCATCAACTCGATGAACGCGCAGATCGCCAGCGCTGCCGAAGAGCAGACCGCCGTGGCCGAAGAGATCAACCGCAGCGTGCACCAGATCGCTGTGGCCGTAGACAGTGTCGCCGACGAAACCCAACTCGGCGCCCAGACCTCCCGCAGCCTGGCCGACCTCGGTCAGCGCCTGGGCAAACTGGTGGGCCAGTTCCGTATCTGACATCCCGAAGAACCTGTGGGAGCTGGCAGATATTACGGTCTGTCCCAGTAGGGCACCGCGCCAAAGCATTCCACGAAAAAATCAATCACCGTCCTGACTTTCACCGACAACCGTCGGCTCCCAGGCCACAGCACCGCAATCTGCTGCGGCTCAAGGCTGTTGGACACCTGATACGCCCCCAGCACCGGCACCAGCGTGCCGTTGCGCACCGCTTCACCAATCAGCCACGACGGAAACATCACCCGCCCCAAGCCTTGTTCGGCGGCTTGGGTCAGGGTGTCGGCGTGGTTACCGGTGATCGACAGCTGCTACAAGCTCCTACACTGGTGGTACGGGTCGCATTTGCCAGACCCGGACGACCACAACCAATGGAGTCAGACACATGATCAGCAGTGACAGTAAATGCGACTGCCCCAAATGCTCCTGCAAACTGGGCGAACATCCGATCGCGCGCCACGGCAAGCACTATTGCTGTGAAGCCTGCGCCAAGCACCACGAACATGGTGAAGAATGTGCCAGCAAGGGCTGCAAGTGCGCCCAACGCTGACCACTCATCCAAAAAAAGGTGGAGCCTGATCGGGCTCCACTTTCATTTCAATTCGCCGGCCGCCACTTGACGTTTTCCACGCCGAATTTCTCCGCCATCGGCTTGCTGGTTTTTTGCACCTTCTCTCGGCCGAAGCGGGGGATTCTTCCGACCCCCGCGTCGCAACTTGCCCAATGCCAGGCTTCCGCGTTATCCATCTTGTCCAGGCGGATGATGAAAGACTTGGGCGCGCCATGAAGGGTGTATTCAATGACGAAAAGTTTTGCGTTGTTCATAAAGCCCATATTCCTCCCTGTGGTATTACAAGGATCGTTGGGGTTACGGAAAATTCAGTCGAATTGTCAGATGGAGGCCGCCCGTAGCGACAAGCCCCGTGGCTCGTTACCATGCAATCTCTGAAATCCCCAATGATTGCTGCCCATGGCCCTTGCCTCCCCTCCAGACCTGAGTGATACCGATGTGCCCGTGCAACCGCTGGCGCGCACCTATCCGCGCGGCCTGTACATCGAGCCGCATGAACATGTCTGGGGGCAGTTGCTGTATGCGATGAGCGGGGTGATGTGGGTCGAGACGCCCCATGAAGCGCTGGTGGTGCCGCCGCAACGAGCGGTGTGGCTGCCGCCGGGTGTGCCCCACGGGATTCGCGTGGTGTCGGATTTACAGATGCGCAACATCTACTTGCGGCCCTCATTGGCGGCGACGCTGGACGATACGGTCCAGGTGATCGAAGTCGGCGGATTACTGCGTGAGCTGATCGTCGGTCTGGTGGAGCAGGGCGACGATGGCGCGCCCGAGTATTACGAAGCGCTGGTCGGCCTGGCGCTGCTGGAGCTTAGGCGAGCCCGGCGCTCGTTGCTGAAAATCCCCTTGCCGGATGATTCCGACCGACGGCTGATGAACCTGTGCCAGGCGGTCATGGCCGCGCCATCGCTGGACATTGCCTTCGAACAACACGCCGAAAACGCCGGTGCCAGCGTGCGTACCCTGGCGCGGCTGTTCAAGGACGGTCTGGGCATGGGCTTCGCCGAATGGCGGCGCCAGGTGCAATTGGCGACCGCGGTGGCAGAGTTGATCCAGGGCGTGCCGGTCAGTGCGATTGCCCGGGAGCTGGGTTACTCACCGAGCAGCTTCAGCGACATGTTTCGGCGGGAACTGGGTGTCGCGCCTTCGCAATTTTCGGCGAGCCAGCGTCAGGATTGAAAGCGCTTTGGCCGATATTCAGAAGCACTTGGCCGGTGCTCGTCGCTACCGATCTTTAGACTCCGGGCATACCTTAATCAGCCACGGAGTTTGCCATGAGCTACCTCATCTCATTGGTCATCGGTCTGGGCGTCGGTTTGCTCTACGGCGCTCTGGATTTTCGTTCCCCCGCACCGCCGGCCATCGCGCTGGTAGGGCTGCTCGGCATGTTGGCCGGTGAGAAGTTGTGGCCAATGGGCCGGCAGTTGGTGGCTGGCTGGATCGCCTGAACCGTTTATTTCATTCGAGGGAAACACTCATGAAAGCACTGCAATTCGACAAGACCGGTGAGCTCTCGGCCCTGCGCTACGTTGAACTTCCCACCCCCGTCCCTGGCGCAGATGAAGTGCTGGTCCAGATCAAGGCGGCCGGCCTCAACCCCAGCGATGTGAAAAACGTGCTGGGGCGCTTTCCCTACACCACACTGCCACGGATTCCCGGTCGTGATTTTGCCGGTGTAGTCGTTGAAGGCCCGCAGGCGCTGATCGGTCAGGAAGTCTGGGGCACCGGTCGTGAACTGGGCTTTTTCGCCGATGGCTCGCACGCACAATTCGTCAAACTGCCGGCCAATGGTGTGGCGAAAAAGCCGACCCATCTGAGTTTTGCCCAGGCTGCCAGCCTCGGCGTGCCGTACACCACGGCGTGGGATGCGTTGGAGCGCAGTGGGGTGACGGCCGAAACCCGCTTGCTGGTGATCGGTGGCGGGGCGGTTGGCACTGCGGCGCTGGCGCTGGGCAAGGTGCGTGGCGCTCAAGTACTGGCCGCGGCGCGGCGGCCGGAACAGATCAAGGATTTGCAGGCCCAGGGGTATCAGACGCTGCAACTGGATAAACCCGAGGATCTCGGCGCTCAGGTGAATGCCGTGTATGCCGGCGGCGCTGATGTGATTTTCGACACCACCGGTTTCTGGCTCCCGGCCTCGGTCCCGGCGCTGGCCGCGTTCGGTCGCATCGCGATCATCGCCGCACCGGTGGACGGCATGGTGCAATTGCCGGCCCTGGCGCTGTATCGCAAGGGCGGTTCGGTGGTGGGGATCAACTCGTTGCTGTACGGCGTCCAGGCGTGTGCGGCGATGCTTGATCAGTTCGGCACGTTCTTCGATCAGGGCTTGTTGCCGTTGCCTGAGGGTTTGTTTGAATCGCCGTTGGCAGAAGGGCTGGAGCGGTATGCGGAGGTGAGCCAAGGTGCCGGCGACAAAGTGATTTTGTTGCCGTAACCCTAATCAAATGTGGGAGCGGCGGTGCGGCGATCCGACTTGCTCGCGAAGGCGGCGGCACAGTCAATATTGATGTGCCTGACACACCGCTTTCGCGAGCAAGCCCGCTCCCACAAAGGTTTTGTATTGTCAGATCAAGCCTCGGGAACACCGTTCTCCCACGCCGACCAGTTCTTCAAAATCTCCTGCACCAACGGATTCCCCGTCCGGTACAGGTTCTCCAGCGCCGGCACAAACCCACCTTGATCCGCATACTTGAGCAGGTTTTCCACCTCACTCTGACCCGGCGCCGGCCGATCAAAATCGGAACCCGCACGCACCACCGCCAAACGCTGCACATCCACCAACCCTTCACGGCTGGCCCGCAGCAGCGCCTCATAGGTGGAGTTGTCTTCCTGCTGCGTCGTGCAGTACTCACCGTTGTTATCGGTCAGCAGCCGGGCCCAGACCTCGGCCCGCTCACTCAATCGCGTCCCGGAAAACCAGGTATTGCCCGCCAGCGTGTCGCACTGCGTCACCACCGGCGGCTGATTGGCCGGGGCCGACGGATACTTCATGCGCCACGCGGCCGATTCCTTGCTCTCACTCAATTGGACTTTGTGGCTGAGAGCAAAGGCCTTGGCCTGCAACTTCGGGTTGAGTTCGAAGACTTCGGTCTTGTAATCCAGCGGCGGTTTCTCGTTCGGGCCTTTGGTATTGATGCCGATATAACCGGTCGGCCAGTCTGACGGCGCGTCCCGGGAATCCAGCTCCCATTGGGTGCCGAACTCCACCAGATAATGCGCCCACGCCGTGGTGCCGATGGTCCCGTGTTTTGGGCTGATGCCGGCAATCCCGGCGACCAGGAAGTAACTTTTGCGCAGGTCGAATTTCGACGACAGCGCCAGGGCCAGCGTCGACGCCGCGGCGTTGGTCTGGCCCATGCCGGTGACCATCAGGCATACCTGTTGACTGTTGCAGCGAACGGTCGGGTACTCGGCGGACAGCCCCGGCACCCGCACTTGCTGCTTGAGTTCCAACCGATCAATCCAGTTTTGCGCCTCGGGAGCGAACATGGTGATCAGCATCACCTTCGGCTGGATCGGCGCTTCAGTCGCCCAGGCCGTTGCGGAGAGCAGGGCGGCACAGGCCAGGGAAAGACGCGTCATTGCATGCATAAAACCTCCTGATTCAAACAAGTCTTAAAACTGATAACCGATGCCGGCGTAGTAACCCCAACCGTCGGAACGGGCGCGGAAGTTACCGTCGCCAAAATTCAATTCGCTGCCATCCTCCCAGTTGCCGCCGTTGTGGAAATAACGGCCGACCAGGGTGAAACGCAAATGGGTGAACGAGTACAGCAAGACGTTGGTGGCCACCGTAGCGTTGGCAGTACGAGCCGGGTTGTCCTTGTGCAGGTCCGAGCCGAAGTCGAAGTTGGTGAATCCGATGTAGGTCAGTGACGCGCCGTTGCTGAAGCTGCTGATCGGCACGATGTATTTGAGTTGGGCGCGATAGCCGTCCCACGAATATTCGTTGCTGGCGCCGTAGTTTTCCCACTGGTAGCGCCCGTAGAAGTTGGCCGACAGGTTGACCCGCGAATGGGTGTCGATGTCGGTGCCCAAACCGCTGTACAGCGTATTGGCGCGGTTGGCGCTGTTACTGCCGTGGTCGTAGATCCAGTCAAAGGCCACGTACCATTCCTTGAACGGCCCGATGGCCAGGCTGCGGCCGGCGAGGTAATCGATGGAGATCCGCGGTTCGTGCTCCATGAACACCGGCGAGCCGTGGTCCCACACGCCTTTGTCATGGCTGTTGCCGATGTCGAAGATCTTCGGAATGTCGATGTAACCGTACAATTCGAACGGCCCCTTGCGCCCGAAGTACTCGTATTCCAGGTAGATATCGTCGGCCGGTTGCGGGCCGAAACTGATGTCTTTGCTGCCGATGACGGTCAGGTCCTGATTGAACCAGTCCGAGAGGTACACACCTTTTTTCGGTGGGCTGGCTTCGGGGCTGAGGCTTTCGCCTTGGGCGGATTCTTCGGCGGGAGCGGGCTGCGCCAAAACGGTGCTGCTGAGTAGTCCTGTAACGCTGGCCAGCAGCAAGGAAACAGCAAAAGTGCGCGAGCAAGTCACGCGGCTGAACGTGCGGTGCATTAAAAGTCCCTTTTCGTGCGGATCGAAGGCCCGGTTCTTCGGGCTTGCGCGGTTGTGTAGTGAAAACGCTTGTATCAGCGGCTCGCAAACGTTTGCACAAGCCATACCAGTTTTGCTCAAGGCACGGAAAAGGCTAAGGAATTGCTGGCTTAACTGTCCTTTCGGTCAGGAGATCGTTCCCACGCGGGATCGAGGGAACGATCAGCTCCTACGAAATAGGGTTGATGTAAACTCCTCGGCACTGACTTCACGAGATGTGCCCCCCATGAGCGAACCGATTCGTCTGACCCAATACAGCCACGGTGCCGGATGTGGCTGCAAGATTTCTCCCCAGGTGCTGGAAGTGATTCTGGCCGGCAGCGGGGCGCAGAACCTTGACCCGAAACTCTGGGTCGGCAATGCCTCGCGCGATGACGCGGCGGTGTACGCCATTGATGAAGAACGCGGCGTGGTCTCGACCACCGACTTCTTTATGCCGATCGTCGACGACCCGTTCGACTTCGGCCGCATCGCCGCCACCAACGCCATCAGTGACATCTACGCCATGGGCGGCGATCCGTTGATGGCGATTGCGATCCTCGGCTGGCCGGTCAACGTACTGGCGCCGGAGATTGCCCGGGAAGTGATTCGCGGCGGGCGTTCGGTCTGCGATGAAGCGGGGATCCCGCTGGCTGGTGGGCATTCCATCGACGCGCCGGAGCCGATCTTCGGCCTCGCTGTGACCGGTCTGGTGGAAAAGCGCCATATGAAGCGCAACGATACCGCCACCGTCGGTTGCCTGCTTTACCTCACCAAACCGCTGGGCATCGGCATCCTTACCACCGCCGAGAAGAAGGGCAAATTGCGCCATGCCGACATTGGCCTGGCCCGCGACTGGATGTGCACCCTGAACAAACCCGGCAGCCGTTTCGGCAAACTTGAAGGCGTCACCGCCATGACCGACGTCACCGGTTTTGGTCTGCTGGGGCATTTGGTGGAAATGGCCGACGGCAGCAACGTGACCGCTCGCATCGAGTACGACCGCGTACCGCGTCTGCCAGGTGTCGAGTATTACCTCGACCAAGGCTGTGTGCCCGGCGGGACGCTGCGCAACTTCGACAGCTACGCCAGCAAGCTTGGGCGTCTTCAGGAAATGCACAAACGCGTGCTCTGCGATCCGCAGACCAGCGGTGGCCTGCTGGTTGCGGTCACCCCCGAAGGCAACGAACACTTCCTCAAAGTGGCCGCCGAACTAGGCCTGATCCTTGAGCCGATCGGTGAACTGATCGAGCGACAGACGAACGCGGTTGAGGTGTTTTGATGTCCATCGAATTCACCGATTACCGCGACATTTTTCTCAACGACCGACCGATGATGGATGCCCGTGCGCCGGTCGAATTTCTCAAAGGCTCATTCCCCGGCGTGATCAACCTGCCGCTGATGAATGACCATGAGCGGCAACGGGTCGGCACTTGTTACAAGCAACACGGTCAGCAAGCGGCCATTACGTTGGGGCACCAGTTGGTGTCTGGTGAGATAAAAGCCGAGCGCGTCCAGGCCTGGGCCGATTTTGCCCGGGCTCATCCTGATGGGTATTTGTATTGTTTTCGCGGCGGTTTGCGTTCGCAGATCGTCCAGCAATGGCTCAAGGACGAGGCCGGCATCGACTATCCGCGAGTGGGTGGTGGCTACAAGGCGATGCGCACCTTCTTGCTCGACACGCTCGATCAGGCGGTTGCCCAGTGTGATTTCGTGTTGCTGGGCGGCATGACCGGCACCGGCAAAACCGAAGTGCTCACGCAGTTGCGCAACGGCCTGGACCTTGAAGGTCACGCCCATCATCGCGGCTCCAGTTTCGGTAAACGCGCCACCGGCCAACCCTCCAACATCGATTTTGAAAACCGCCTGGCGGTGGACGTGCTGAAGAAGCGCGCCCACGGCATCGAGCAGTTTGTGCTGGAAGACGAGAGCCGCGCGATCGGCAGTTGTGCGCTGCCGTTGCCGCTGTTTCAGGGCATGCAGCAGTTTCCGATGGTCTGGCTGGAAGACAGCCTGGAAGGGCGGGTCGAACGGATCCTGCGCGATTACGTGGTGGACTTGTGTGCCGAGTTCATCGGCGTGCATGGCGATGAAGGTTTCGCGCTGTTTTCCGAGCGTTTGCTGGAGAGTCTGAACAATGTGCAGAAACGTCTGGGCGGTGAGCGCCATCGGCGGCTGTTGATGTTGATGGAAGACGCGCTGGCGGAGCAGGCGAGCAGCGGGGCAGTGGACTTGCACCGGGGCTGGATCGAAGGGTTGCTTCGTGAGTATTACGACCCGATGTATGCGTTTCAGCGGGAGAAGAAAGGGGGGCGCATTGAATTCGCTGGAGAGCGGGCTGCCGTCCTTGAGTATCTGCGAGAGCGGGTCAGTCAACGAAGTTGATGGTGTTTTTTCCGGCCCCTTCGCGAGCAAGCCCGCTCCCACATTAGATTCTCAGTGAACACAATATTTGTGTACGACAAAGATCAAATGTGGGAGCGGGCTTGCTCGCGAAGAGGCCCTTGCAGACGCTATAAAACTTAAAGCACTGCCGCCCCTTATGTCGGACAGGTCTCCTGCCCATTATTCAGACCTTGCTTGTAGGCGTGGCTCACCACGCTGGCCTTGCCGTTGTGCCAGGTCAGGGTGAGCACGTACAGCGAGTCGTAGTCGTTGGATTCCCAGTCGTCGATGATGTTCTGTTTCTTGCCGATGGCTTCCCCTGCGACCTTGTTGATCAGCTCCGGCAGGTAACCGTGGGACCAGGCGGTGTAGATGACCGAGTTGTGATATTTGTCGAGGAGCAATTCATCGGCCAGATCACTGGTGTCGTTGGCCGAGAAGTTGATGTTCACCGGCAAACCAAGCTTGATCGCGCTGGGGCTGATGGTCATCAGGGGACGGATGTAACTGTAGGAATTGTCCAGTTCGCCTTCTTCGACATTGCGCGTCGGGTTGGCGGCAAATACATAGTTGGCCTTGCCGAATTTTTCCGGCAGCAAGGTGGCCAGGTCGATGGCACGGTTCAGGCCCTGGCAGTTGAGCTGGCCGAGGCCGCCTTCGGGTTTTTCCGCGTGGCGCAGGAACACCAGCGTCTGGGTGCCGTCCATCGGTTGGGCGCGACTTTCGCTGGATTCAAGGAACAGGAACAGCGCGCAGACCGCCAACAGGGAGGGCAGGACCACGTACGCGCGATACTTGAAGCGTTTGGCGAATTTCAAAAGGTTCATCATTTGAATAGGTGATCTTCAGCGCATTCGGTTAAGGCTGACAAACCTTTACACCGCGAGCTCCCTGCGTCGGGTGTTTTCCATGTCGTTGGGCCGGCCCGTTTCCGAAAGGGCGATGCTCAGAGTCCTCTGAGGCCCATTTGGTTCGATCCGAGCAAGTGCGCAGCACTGTAGCGGCAACCTGAGATGGGTGGAGCAGAGGTTATCGACAGGATGTTGCCGATTTATGGACACAGTACACGTGTTGGCGCCATTCACAGGCTGCAATCTTCTGATCATGCTCATCAGCAATATTGATAACGCCAAAAGATCGCAGCCATCGGCAACCCATACATTATGATCAGCGTCTACTTTTTCCGTGTGGATGCTTCCCATGACCGATCTGTCCGCGTTCCCGATTACCCGAAAATGGCCGGCTCAATACCCCGAGTGGATCCAGCTTTACTCCTTGCCGACCCCCAACGGCGTCAAGGTGTCGATCATGCTCGAAGAGATCGGACTGCCCTACGAACCGCATCGTGTGGGCTTCGAAACCAATGACCAGATGTCCCCCGAATTTCTTTCACTGAACCCCAACAACAAGATCCCGGCCATCCTCGACCCCCACGGTCCGGGGGACCAACCCCTGGCGCTGTTCGAGTCCGGGGCGATTCTGATTTACCTGGCCGACAAGAGCGGGCAATTGCTGGCCCAGGAATCGGCGGCGCGATACGAGACCCTTCAGTGGCTGATGTTTCAGATGGGCGGTATCGGGCCGATGTTTGGCCAGCTCGGCTTTTTCAACAAATTTGCCGGCAAAGACTATGAGGACAAGCGTCCCCGCGACCGCTACGTCGATGAAAGCAAGCGCCTGCTTAATGTGCTCAATAACCGCCTGGAAGGGCGCGACTGGATCATGGGCGAGCGCTACACCATCGCGGACATCGCGACCTTCCCCTGGGTGCGCAACCTGATCGGCTTCTATGAGGCCGGCGAGCTGGTGGGCATAAAGGACTTCACCAACGTCACGCGGGTGCTGGAGCGCTTTCTGGCGCGGCCGGCGGTGATGCGCGGGCTGGAAATTCCCAAGCAAAACGCTTCGATTTGATCAAGAAACCAAGGAAGGCCATGCACTCATTCGATTTCAAGCAAGTAGATGTCTTCAGCCGTGTTGCGCTCAAGGGCAATCCGTTGGCGGTGGTATTCGGCGCCGATGCGCTCAGTGATGAGCGCATGGCGGCGTTCGCCAGCTGGACCAATCTCAGCGAAACCACATTCATACTCGAACCGCGCGATCCTCGCGCCGATTATCGTGTGCGGATCTTCACCACCCTGAACGAATTGCCGTTCGCCGGTCATCCGACACTGGGCACCTGCCATGCGTGGCTGGAGGCCGGTGGCGTGCCCAAGGGCGAAGAGATTATTCAGGAGTGCGGTGTGGGGCTGGTGCGGGTTCGTCGACAAGGGGCAGAGCTGGCCTTTCTCGCGCCACCATTGCTCAAAACCGGGCCGGTGGAGGCGGATGTGGTGGAACGGGTGCGGC